>JAEMPV010000063.1 GCA_022759145.1 Caldisericum sp. | reverse complement strand
GGTTCAGGTGGAGGAGCAGGCTAAACACAGGGTTTTTATCGCAATTGGTTCAAACTTAGGCGATAGAGAAAAGAATATCCTCGATGCAATAAATTATCTTATTGAGGAAGGAATTGATGTAAAGAAAATTTCTTCAATAATAGAAACAGAGCCCTATGGTGTAGAAGAGCAACCTAAATTTCTTAATTGCGTAGTTGAATGTTTTACAACGCTTTCACCTAAGGAACTTTTAGCACTTCTTCTTGATATTGAAAGGCGTCTTGGAAGGGTGAGAACATTACGCTGGGGACCAAGGACAATCGACCTTGATATAATTTTCTACGATGATCTTGTGATTGACGAACCCGACTTAAAAATTCCACACCCTGATATGCAGAATAGGTTTTTTGTTCTTAAACCTCTTTCGGAAATTGCGGGAGATTTTGTTCATCCCGTCTTGAAGAAAACAGTTAAAGAACTTTTGGAGGATCTGGGAGGGAAGTAAATATGAGAATTGCAACCTGGAATGTGAATTCAATAAGAAGCAGGCTTGAACATGTGAAAATTTTTTTGAAGGATAACGATATCGATATTTTAGGCATTCAGGAATTGAAAACTGAGGAAAAGAATTTTCCTTTCGACGACTTTAAAACTCTGGGCTATAATGTTGAGGCACTTGGTCAGAAAGCCTATAATGGAGTTGCGCTTATCTCAAGATTTCCCTTCTCTAAGGTTATTAAAAATGTCTTAAACGAGGATGAGGCGCGCACTATTTTAGGTGTTGTGAGTGGAGTTACCATTTTAAATGTGTATTTCCCTCATGGTGGTGAGTATGGTTCTGAAAGGTTCTTTTACAAACTCGAGTTTTACAAGAAAATAAAGAATTACATCCTTAAAAATAACCTTTTAGATGAGAATTTTATCCTTATGGGCGATTTCAATGTGGCAAAAGAGGAAATTGATGTATGGGATCCAATGTTACTTTCGGGGACTATCGGTTTTATGAAAGAAGAGCGTGAAGCACTTTCTGATCTTATGAGTATTGGCCTTATTGATGCATTCAGGTATTTCCATAAAGATGTGCAGGAATTTACCTGGTGGGACTACACGGGTGGAAGTTTTAGAAGAAATTGGGGCATGAGGATCGATTATATTCTTGTATCCGAAAGATTACTCCCAAAGTTAAAGAATTGTTATATCGAAAAAACCTTTAGGAAATTAGAAAAGCCATCGGACCATGTGCCTGTGGTGTTGGAAGTTCAAATTTAGAAAGGAGCGTAATTATGTACGAAAAAGATTTTGTAGTTAGCCTTGCAAATGATGTTGGCAAGGTTATAAAAGAAAACTTCAGGAAGCACCTCGAAGTTGAGTACAAAGGACCAAGAGACCTTGTAACAAATGTCGATAAGTATATCGATAACCTTGTTAGAGTTAGGATTCAAAAGGCATATCCGGATTATGGGATTATAACTGAGGAAAATTCCGACATTAACGAATCAGCAAAAATTAAATTTGTAATAGACCCTCTTGATGGGACAACGAACTTTGTAAAAGGGTATCCACAGGTTGCAGTTTCTATTGCACTAATGGAAGAGGATTCTGTTACTTTTGGCGTAGTTTATAACCCAATACTTGAAGAAATGTTTATTGGAGAATTAGGAAAAGGTGCAACTTTAAACGGGAAAGAAATACATGTTTCGAAGACAAATGACTTCAAAGATGCACTTGTTTTAACGGGTTTTGTTTACAAAGAAAGAAACGAAAAATCTTTACGAGTTTTTGGGGATATTCTTGAAAACGCTCTTTCGGTAAGGTGCGACGGTAGTGCCGCACTCGACCTTGCGCATGTTGCAATGGGCATTGTCGATTGCTACTATCAAAAAGGAATACACATCTGGGATATCATAGCGGGCTCGCTCATTGTAAAGGAAGCGGGAGGTGTTGTTTCTACTTTTAGTGGTGACCCTAATTTCCTATTTTCTTCAGAGGTTCTTGCAACAAACGGGGTATTACACACTAAAATGGTAGAGTTCTTAAAGGGTTAATTTTTACTCTTTCCCTAAAATCCCTACGCCAATCCACTCGGGACCGCCGTAAACTCCTACAACTGCACCACAGAGCAATTTCTCTATTTTCACATCGGTAATTTCTTTTACTTTTTCTTCGAATTCCTCAACATCGTTATTTATACCGTGGATGATTGCAAGCCTCTCAATCCCCTTGGTATCATTTATCTCTTTTACAAATTTAAGAAGGACTTCTTTTGCCCTGTTTAGAGACCTTGCAACGCTTTCGACTTTTACTTCACCATTGGTAAATGAAAGAACAGGCTTTATATTCAAAACCTCTCCAAGCAATCCTTCAGCACGGTTGAGTCTTCCTCCTTCTACGAGATATTTCAAGTGATAAAGGACAAACCTGTTGTATATTCTTTTTACGGCATTTTGCGTTTCTTCAAATACTTTCTCAAAGGGAAGACCTTTTTCTATTAAACCTATTGCGTATTCTGCAAGAAACCTTAAAGAGAAAGTTGTACTTTGCGAATCAACAATTCTTATCCTATCAGTTTTAAGCGTTTCAATTGCAACCCTTGCAGAGTTAATTGTTCCTGAAATTTTTTGGGAAAGGTGAATCGAAAGTATATCATGCCCTTCATCAAGAAGAGGTTTATATACTTCTATAAAATCCTGCGGAGAAGGTTGCGAGGTCTTGGGAAGTTCTTTTGAAGAAACAAGCCTCCTGTAGAATTCTTCAACTGATATGTCTGTTTCTTTAAATTCTTCGTTTCCAAACCTTATCTTTAAAGGGACAACCTTTATGTCATACTTTTCTAATACATCCTTAGGTATGTAACCTGTTGAATCAACAACTATTTTTATCATATATGCCTCCTTCAATATTATTATATTCAAATTCACATTTAATTCACAAAATGTCATATAATTTTAATTGGGAACTATTAAAACGCAAGCATTTGTCAAGTTTTCATTTGTTATTTTGTAAATTCATAAAAAATTGATATACTGAAGAGTTTAGGAAGGTGAGAAATGAAGATAAAAACATTGAATGGAGCGCTAATGTTTGCAAAAAATGTTATAAAAAAATATTTTGGAGAGGCTGTATTAAAGGTAAGCCCTGTTGATAAGAATGCAGCCATTATAGAGACAAAGTATTCTTTGTTTCTTCTTTACTTTATTGAAAATGTTGATAAGGGTTTTAGGCAGGCATTTCCAGAAATTGCAAGGCAGATTATGTGGGATGAAGGTATAAAGATTAGCAAAAAGACAATTCTTGAATTTTTAAATAAACCAAACCCCGAGCATAAAAAACTTTCTGTTCTCATTGTGTTGCCATCAAAGGACGTTTACCAGATTTCGCCATCGTCTCTTGTGAATTTCTGCGAACTTGCACGCCTTGAAGTTGAGGATAACGGAGTTTATTATTTTTTCCCGACTATTTTCCTCAAAAAAATTGAAGGAGATATTACTCAAAAAGAAACACGCACAAGGGACAAACTTTCTTTGATTTCTCAGATTAACTCTCTTGATGACTTTGATTCTGACGACCTTGAACAGGTTGCTTCATTTAAGGATTTCGATGTTGATTTTCTTGGAGAGATTGTGAGAAGTTTGCGTAGTATCGAGGAGAAACTCGAATCAATTGAAAATCTTTTGAAGAGGAGTAAATATGGTAGAAAAGATAGTTAAAACTTTAATAATTGTGATATTCCTTGTATTTGCATTCCTTGTCTCTTTTGGGCATGTTTATACAGTAGAAGACACAGGCAATAACAAGGTTTATCAGGTTCTTTCTTTTAAGGAACTCACAACAAAGGATGTTTTAGCAAAGGCAGATGTTTCAATCCGCCCTGAGGATGTAGTTGAGCCAGATTTGAGTGAGCCGATTGATTCTGGGAATGTAACAGTTCTCCGTTCAAGACCAATTGAGGTTATAATCGACAAGCAATCAAAAACCTACTACACGACAAAAGTTATCGTTTCTGACTTTCTTGACAGTATCGGTGTTAAATTAGGAGAGCGTGATTATATAAATGTTCCAGTGGATTCTGAATTAAACACAAATAGAATAGTAATAAAAAGGTACCTTGAAAAAGAAAAAATTGTGAAAGAACAAATTCCGTATAAAACAGTTTATGTTAATGATAATATGGTTGCAAAGGGTATGACCTATTTAAAGCAAACAGGGGCAAACGGCATAAAAGAAATTCACTACAAAGAAATCTACTTTGGTGGCGACAAGGTAAAAGAGGAATTTGCGTATGAGAAAATAACAAAAATGCCTATAACTCAAACCTATGTTGTAGGGACAGCATCTCCCCCAAAAAAGTATGTAAAATCGTTTGAAGTTATAGCAACGGCTTATTCACCTACATATGCGGAAACTGATTCAAATCCCTGGATGACTGCATCTGGGCTGCGTAGTAGCTTTGGTGTAGTTGCAGTTGACCCATCGGTAATACCAATGGGAACTCTTCTTTATGTTGAAGGTTATGGCTATGCAGTTGCAGGTGACACGGGTGGTGCAATAAAAGGAAACAGAATCGATGTGTTTTTCTATTACCCGTATGAAGCAAATAGGTGGGGCGTAAGAAGAGTCCGAGTCTATATTCTTGATGGTAAATGGAAATTTCAAGGGAAGTTAAATTATTAATAGATAAGTACAACTTCAAGGCGTCAAAAAGATTGGGGCAGAATTTTCTTGTTTCTTCTTCTGCCCTTAATTTTATTGTTGAGGCTATAAAACCTACAAAAGAAAAAACATACATAGAAATTGGCTCGGGCTTTGCGCTTCTTACAAGAGAAGTTGCAAAGTATGCAGGACATATTTACGCAATTGAATTAGATGAAAGATTCAAGCCATATTACAATGAAAACCCAATCCCAAATGTCACATTTATTATGGGGGATGCATTAAACATTGATTTCGATAATTTCCATGCAGATGAAATCTACGGAAATATTCCTTATTACATTACTTCAGACCTCGTAATGAAAGTTGCAAGGTCTTCATTATCAAGGGCAATACTATTAGTTCAGGATGAGGTTGCAAGGAGATTGGCATCAAACGTTTCGCAAAAAGAGTATGGCTCAATAACTGTTTTTACAAAATACTTTTTTGATGTGAAATTCCTCAAGCGCTTTCCCCCGAGTTTCTTTATTCCAAGACCTGATGTTTATTCTTCCCTTATCGAATTGAAAAGAGTAAGGGCGTACTTCCCAGAAGACGACGAATTCATGTCCTTTGTGCACAAGGCGTTTAATCGTAGAAGAAAAAAACTTCTTACAACTCTTAAAGAATTCTACAATTTCGATTTTTTGCAAGTATTCCGAAAATACAACATTAGTGAAAATGCTAGACCCGAAGAGCTGGATGTTGAGGATTTCCTTAAAATCTATAGAGAATATAAAGAATTAACCAAAAGTCCATAAATAGATACCCAAATATTTTAGTTTTTCGTTTTATTGTATTATAATTTTATGGAAGTTTAATAAAACTAATTTTAAGGAGGTAGGAAATGGCATATAAAGTTATTGAAGGTTTGTATTATTCAAAAAATGATGAGTGGGCAAAGGTCGATGGTGATATTGCAACAGTTGGCATCACCGATTATGCTCAGGATAAACTTGGTGATGTTGTTTATGTAGGAGAAGTTCAAGTTGGGAAGAAGGTAAAAAAAGAAGACACCGTTCTTACAGTTGAATCCGTTAAAGCTGCTTCAGACATCTATGCACCAGTATCAGGCGAGATTGTAGAGGTAAATAAAGCTGTGGTTTCTGACCCTTCCCTTCTTAATAAAGATCCATATGGTGAAGGATGGCTCTTCAAAATCAAAATGGAAAATCCTGAAGAGTTAAAAGAGTTAATGGATGCAAAAGGATACGAAGAGTACAGAAAAGAATAGCCTATGAAATACATTCCTAATACAAGAGAACAACTGGAGGAAATGCTTAAGACTATTGGCGTTTCCTCATTTGAGGAACTCATAAAAGATATTCCAGAGTCATTACGATTCAAGGGAGACTTGAATATTAAAGGTCCCCTTTCGGAAGATGAACTCATTTCGTACATCCGCTCAATCGAGAAAGAAAACGCAGATTTTGCTTCCTTGAAGCCCTTAGTCGGTGCTGGAAGTTACAAGCATTTTGTGCCATCTGTCATAAGGACGATTCTTTCAAGAGAGGAATTTTACACTGCATACACACCATATCAGCCGGAACTTGCCCAGGGAACTCTCCAAACGATGTTTGAGGTGCAAACGCACCTTGGAAGGCTTACAGGTTTTGATGCAGTTGTTCCATCCATTTACGATGGTGCCTCTGCAACAGCAGAAGCAGTCCTTATGGCAATGCGACTAACAGGTAAGAACAGGGTCGTTGTTTCAGGGCTCCTTAACCCTCAGTATCTTGAAACGATAAGGACATACACTGCTCCACATAAAACCGAAATCGTAGAAATTCCTTACGATAATAATTTGACTTCCTTACAAAAACTGAAAGATATTCTCAATAGCGAGACTGCTGTGGTTGTGATACAGAGCCCCAATTTCTTCGGAGGTATCGAAGATGTAGAAGCATTTTCGAAAGTTGTGCACGAATCAAAGGCACTTCTTTTGCAGGTTGTTACTGAAAGCCTTAGCCTTGCCCTTTTAAAGAGCCCTGCGGAACTCGGTGTAGATATTGTTGCAGGTGAAGCACAATCCTTTGGCATCGACCTCAATTTCGGAGGTCCATATAACGGCTATCTTGCAACGAAAATGGAATTTGTAAGGCAACTTCCTGGAAGAATCGCAGGGGAAACTGTCGATAGAAATGGGAAACGTGCTTTTGTAATGACACTCAGGGCAAGAGAGCAGGACATAAAGAGAGAAAAGGCAACTTCAAACCTCTGTACAAGCCACAATTTGAATCTTTACGCAATTGATGCTTATCTATCGCTATTTGGAAAAGAGGGGCTTTATGAGGTTGCTTTGTATAATACAAAGGCTGCACACTACCTTCGTAAGAAACTCTTAGAGACGCCTCACTTTAAAGGCGTTGATTACCCGTTCTTTAATGAGTTTGTTCTTAATACAGATTTGACAGAGGAAGAGATGAAAGAGAGGCTTTTGAAAATAGATGTGGTTCCTCCGCTAAAACTTTCAAATTACTTTGAAGACCTTGTAGATTCATACCTTTTTGCAGTAACAGAGGTCTTTAGCAAAGAAGACCTTGATAAGATTGTTGATGCCCTGGGAAGGTGAGAATATGAAACTCATATATGAAAAAAGCGTAAAAGGGCGTAAAGGATACTCCTTAAGAAAAGATGACTTTGAAGGAACAGCTACGGACTTTATCCCACAATATGCTATTTCTTCTAAAAAGAAAGAACTACCTGAGGTTTCCGAGGTCGATGTTGTAAGGCACTTTACAAAACTTTCAAAACTCAATTACGGCGTTGACGATGGATTTTATCCGCTGGGAAGTTGCACAATGAAGTACAATCCAAAAGTAAACGAGTACCTCGCAACGCTTGATAACTTCATAAATGCGCACCCACTTGCACCTCTTGAACTTGTTCAGGGGAACCTTCGGCTTATGTATGAACTCGAAGAAGCACTTAAGGAAATCACAGGGATGGACAGGTTTACTCTTATGCCTTCTGCAGGTGCACATGGCGAACTTGTGGGCGTCCTCATAATGAGAAAGTACTTTGAGGATATGGGCAAACCGAGAAGCAAAATGCTTATCCCTGATTCTGCCCACGGGACAAACCCAGCATCCTCTGCAATGGCTGGCTTTAAAGTCGTGGAGGTTAAGTCAAACGAGGTTGGGAATGTTGATCTCGATGACCTTAAGGCAAAAATGGATGAGGATACTGCAGGTATAATGCTCACAAACCCGAATACGGTAGGACTCTTTGAAAGGCAAATCATTGAAATCGCAGAGGTTGTTCACTCTAAGGGTGGGCTTCTTTATTACGATGGCGCAAATCTAAACGCCCTTCTTGGAATTGTGCGTCCTGGGGATGCAGGCTTTGATATCGTCCACCTCAATTTGCACAAAACTTTCTCAACACCTCACGGCTCAGGCGGACCTGGTGCAGGTGCTGTTGGCGTAAAGAAAAATCTTATAGAGTTTTTGCCCTCCCCATTAGTTTGTAATTGCGGGAAATACTTTGGACTTGAAGAACCTCGAAAATCAATCGGAAGGGTAAAGGCATTTTTTGGGAACTTTACCGTCCTTGTTAAGGCATATGCATGGATTCTCACAATGGGTGCAAGTGGACTGAAAGAGGTTTCAGAAGCCTCCGTCATCAATGCAAACTATGTCCTTGCAAGGCTCAAGAGTTATTACAGACCTGCCTACGATAGATTCTGTATGCATGAATGCGTCCTTACAGGTAGAGATTACAAGGAATACGGCGTTAAGACACTCGACATTGCAAAGAGGCTTATAGATTATGGATTCCATCCACCGACAATATACTTCCCTCACTTCGAGCCCTATGCACAGGAAACAATTATGGTAGAACCAACTGAATCTGAGGGGAAAGAGACAATTGATGAATTTATCGATGCAATGATAAAGATTTCAGAAGAGGCAAAAACAAACCCGCAGTTGTTGAAGGAAGCGCCTCATACAACATATGTAAGTAGACCCGACGAGGTGAAGGCTACAAAGGAGCCTATTTTAACTTATAAAGGAAAATGAATATATACAAGTTGCAATCTGAGATATCGGAGGCACTTTCAAAGCCTCTTTCAAATGTAGAATTTGACAAAAACTTTAAGTTGCTTGTAGCTCCTGAGGGATTTGGTGATTTCTCACTTAATATTGCATTTAAACTTGCAAAGGCATTGAGGAGGTCCCCAAAGGATATTGCAAATGAACTCGTTAACTATTTAAATCTCCCGTATTTTGAAACACTTTCAAATGACAATGGCTACATCAATATAAAGGTAAACAATGCATTTTATAAGGAATTTTTGAGAGCACTTTTTGAAAGCGGCAGTGTGTATTTTAAAAAAGAGCCTCAAAAAAAGAAAATTCAAGTTGAATTTGTTTCTGCAAATCCTACGGGGCCTCTTCATGTTGGGAATGGAAGAGGGGGCGTAATTGGGGATGTTGTTACAAATGTCCTCAAGAATCGTGGCTTTGAAGTTGAAAAAGAGTACTATGTAAACGATGCAGGAAATAAAATGGACCTCTTCGGTCAGTCGATAAGGTACTGGTATCTTAAAAATTTTGGTGTTGAAAGTGTTTTTCCCGAGGAAGGCTACAGAGGAGAATACATAAAGCGTATTGCTGATGTTATAGCTCTGGTCTTCAAAGACAGATTCATTAATTATGATTACGAAAGACAGGTTGAGGTTTTTAAAATACTTGGAGAGTACATCCTTTTGGGTGATGCAAACTCAAATATCGAAGAACTCGAGATTCTTAAGAAAAGCAACTTCACATTTGACTTTCCAAGCATTTTACAATCCTTAAAGAATTTCGGTGTTAATTATGATAATGTCTTTTTTGAGTCCTCACTCTATGAAGGGAACATAATCGAAGTTGAAGAGGGCTTAAAACTGCCAGAGAAACTTGCAGAAGTAGTTATCGAATTAAAGAAAAGAAATCTTCTCTTCAAAAAAGACGGGGCTTGGTGGTTCAAGTCAACGGAGTTTAAAGACGACAAGGATAGAGTTCTTGTCAAGGCGACAGGAGAGCCCACTTACACCTTAACTGACATTGCTTACCATGTTGATAAGTTCAGACGTGGGCATATCAAAGCAATCGATGTGTGGGGAGCAGATCACTTTGGGCATGTTATCACGATGAAGGCACTTCTTGAAGGTGTTGGGATTGGTGGAGCTTTCCTTGATGTTATCCTTTACCAGATAGTTCACCTCTTTGAAGGTGGTGTGGAAGTGATGATGTCCAAGCACACAGGGAAGTTTTATCCCTTAAGCGACCTTATAGATAAAGTTGGTAAGGATGCAGCAAGATTTTTCTTCCTTATGAAAAGTGCAGATACACACCTCAATTTCGATATTGACCTTGCTACATCGCAAACCCTCGACAACCCCGTTTTCTATGTGCAGTACACCTATGCAAGACTTCATAATATTGTAGAGGAATCTAAAAAGCGTAATATAGAATTTGTGGACTTTGATTCTGCCTTAAGTGAGCCACTTGAACCTATCGAAAGGAAAATCCTTAACACAATATTTTATTTGAATTCAATTCTTGATGATATCTCAAACGACTATTCAATCCACAGAATTCCAAATATAACACTTGACCTTTCAAGGGACATAAATTTCTTCTATCAGAACTACAGGGTTTTGGGAGAGGAAAATCCTATTGTTAGAACAAAGAGGTTTCTTATTGTTAAAGCCTCACTTGAAGCACTCTCAGTCCTTTTCGATTTGATGGGTATCGAAAAGAAAGAGCATATGTAGTATGAAAGTTGGAGCATTGGTTATTACATATAACAGAAAAGAACTTTTGAAGGGTTGTATTGAGTCGATTCTTTCAGGGACAGTTGTTCCAGATATTATTGTTGTAGACAACGCTTCGACAGACGGCACCGAGGATTTAGTAAAAAATTATCCTGTTAAATACCTGAGGTTAGATAAAAATCTCGGTCCTGCTGGAGGGGCTGAAGCAGGGCAAAAATTTGCGTATTCAGAAGGTTACGATTTTGTATGGATGCTTGATGACGATGTTATTGTCTCAAAAGATGCCCTTTTAAACCTTCTTACCTATTACGAGATTCTTCAAAAGCAATTTGATAAAATCATTTTAAGTTCGGTTACATACGGGGATTTGGAGTTCACAAAGCCATTTTATAATCTTTTGAGATACAATCCCGTGACGGGAATTACTAAAAAAATTGAGGATAGCGAATTTTCAAAAGATTATTTTGAATATGATATTGCGCCTATGAACGGGCTGTTTTTACCCAGGAAAGTTTTTGATATAGTGCAATTCTTTAACGGGAAACTCTTCGGATGGTACGACGATACAGAATTTGTGTTGAGGTGCAAGCGTGCAGGTTTCAAAGGTTTTGCAATAGCAAAAAGTAAAATTTATCACCCCATTGAATCAAGAAAGCAAGTTAAGATTCTTGGAAAGACTTTTACTCTTCTTTCTGGAAGGCCAATGAGGATGTACCTTGGCACGAGAAATAACATAATAGTCCAGAAGAAATTCCTTAAGCCACTCAACTTCTATTTTTTATTTTTACCAACATTTATTTTCAAAAGATTTATCTCGATTGTTTTCTTTTATGATGATAAAGGCACATTTCTCAAAAACTTCTTTCGTGGTATAATTGATGG
>JAEMPV010000062.1:58299-90410 GCA_022759145.1 Caldisericum sp. | reverse complement strand
TGGGTGGAGTTGGAGGAGGGGACTTTTCCCTCCTCCAATGATTAAAGGGGGCGAAGCCCCCTTTCTAACTTTTTCCCAAAGGCATAAAGTCGTTTTTGGGGAGTGTTGAGGGGGATCTTCTCACCCCTCAATTGGTTGAGGAGAGTCTTTTTCCCTCCTCCATTATTTTTATGGCTTTTTGCCTTTGTTGGAATTATCGTTATTAGGTTTATTTGAATTAGTTTCCTCTGTGCTATCAGGGTTTCCTTTTTGCTGTGCTTTTTCCTGCACTATTATTTGCGTTGCTTTGTAGTTTGTTCCATCAAATCTTATATGGATTTGGACAGTTTGCCCTTCCTTAAGGACTGTTTTATCAACTCTGCCTTTCCCAACCTGTTCAACCTTGGTTGAATCGTCTACAATAACAGGATTTGTAAAATCTTTGAGGGTTATTGTTCCTTCTTGAACACTCAAAATAACTGTATTCAATTCAAATTCTTTTTGAGAATTTTGTTCCTGGTTCTGCTCCTCATTTTGTGAAGATTGTGATTCGTTTTGCTCCTTATTTTTCTCTTCATTTTTATTTTCTTGGTTCGTCTGGTTCTGCTTACCTGGGGTGTTTTTATAGAGAATTATGTCTCTTGCAACAAGGCTATCACCAACTTTTGCTGCATGCACAAGAACGGGGTCGTTAACTTTAATCTGCGAAATATTAACACTCTTTCCGAGGTATTTTACAGTTGTGTTGTCGTTAACCGTAACTGTTTCTCCTGATATTGTTAAAGTGTTCCCGTTAATTGCAGAAACCGTCCCTTTTATAACGATGATAAGTTCATTTTCATTTTGCTCTTGTTCTGTTTCCTGCTCCTTATTTTGAGGTGCTGTTGTTTCTCCCTGGTTTGCGTTTTTATTTTCATTCTTGTTTTGTTCGTTTTCGCTCTGGACAGTTTGTGTTTGATTGCTTGAGTTGTTATTTGTGCTGTTAGAGGGTTGCTCGTTTGTTACATCTGTCCCTTTTATGTCGTTTTCGTTAAGTGTTGCATTAAGTGTATCAAGGATTTTTCCCCAGCTAAAGCCCTCTTTTCTCATTTCGATAACTTTATCAATATCAATATTTTTGTCTTTGGAAAGAGCAGAGATAACAACCGCATCTGCAAAACTAAGATTTGCGTCTGTTATTTTTTGAAGGATAGTTTCGTCAATTTCAATAACTCCCTCAAAACTCTTTGCTGTGCTTTCTATCTTTACGCTCTTAATGAGTTGAGGAAGTGTTCCTGCTTTACCAAAAACTGGAGTAACAAAAGAAAGGCCAAAAGTAAATACAATTGCTACAATCAATGTCGAGAGGATAGCCTTTCTAAATCTTTCAACTTTTCTTCTCCTGTTTATTGTTCCCATAACTTTTTCTTTTAAGTTGCTATTTTCGGGGTCCGTCTTTTCTAAAAACTCTTTAAACTGCCTTTCAAACTTCTCCATTCTCTATCGCCTCCCTTAATTTATTCCTTGCTCTGTGAAGTCTTACTCTAATATTTTCTTCTGATTCGTTAAGTAAAAATGCAATTTCTTTTGTGCTCATATTATCTATGTAAAAAAGGGTTACTATGCTTCTATCTTTTGGGTCTAACTGTGCTAACGCTTCTTCAATTAACTCTTTATATTCATTTGAATCAAATTTTGTTTCTCTTTCAATAAATTTTGGATCCTGTTTTCTTGCATTTTGCAAAGCATAATTTACAGCAATCCTTTTAAGGTACCCTAAAACTGAAATGCCGTCGTTAAGCGCTTTTCTCTTTTCGTATATTTTGAGGTATGTGTTTTGAACAATATCTTCTGCATCCTCTTTTGAGAGGGTTATTGCATAGGCAATTTTGTAAACATACCTATAAGTCAAATTGTAAAACATTTCAAAAGCCTCCACATCTCCTTTCCTGAGTTTTGGCACAAGTTCTATTAGCTTACTTTCCACATCCATAATATGTTTCACCTCTTAAAAATGTTACACATAAAACAAAAAAATAAAAGCCCTCCAAACGGAGGGCTCAGGAATCTAAATCATTGTATTAATATTCAGGGTATTGAGGTGCGGGGGCCTGTTTTTCTTCTTTTGGAATTGTTGTTACGATTGCCTCAGTTGAGAGCAATAACCCTGCAATGCTTGCTGCGTTCTGAAGAGCAGTCCTTACGACCTTGAATGGGTCGATAACTCCTGCCTTGAACATATCTTCGAACTTTCCAGTTTCTGCGTTGAAACCAACATTATCTTTGGTTTCCATCACTTTGTTAAGAGCGATTACGCCATTGTAACCTGCGTTTTCTGCAATAAGTTTAAGAGGCTCCTGGAGTGCTTTCTTTACAATCATAATACCAGTTCTTTCGTCACCTTCAGCCTGTAAAGTGTCGAGGACTGGAAGTGCCTTAACGAACGCAACTCCACCACCTGCAACGATACCTTCAGCAAGTGCTGCCTTTGTTGCTGCAACTGCGTCTTCAACTCTGTGCTTCATTTCTTTCATTGCAGTTTCAGTTGCGCCACCAACCTTGATTATTGCAACACCGCCGGAGAGTTTTGCAAGTCTTTCCTGAAGTTTTTCCTTATCGTAACTTGAAGTGGTTCTCTGGATTTCTTCTTTAATTTGTTTAATTCTTGCCTGGATTTTCTCTTTGTCACCCTTACCACCGATGATTGTGGTGTTATCTTTATCGACCTTTACAGCATCTGCTCTTCCAAGCATATCAAGTGTAACGCTTTCGAACTTAATTCCGAGGTCTTCTGAAATAACCTGACCACCAGTGAGGATTGCAATATCTTCAAGCATTGCTTTCCTTCTATCACCAAATCCTGGCGCCTTTACTGCAACGCAAGAGAATGTCCCTTTAATCTTGTTGAGAACAAGTGTTGCAAGTGCTTCACCTGTTACATCATCTGCAATGAGAAGGAATGGTCTTCCAGTTTGAACAATTCTTTCAAGAAGTGGAAGGAATTCCTGGATTGAAGAAACCTTTTTATCGGTAATAACGATGAATGGGTCTTTGAGTTCTGCTTCCATTCTTTCTGCGTCAGTTACGAAGTATGGTGAAATGTAACCTCTGTCAAACTGCATACCTTCAACAGTCTTTACCTCAAGACCAATACCTTGAGATTCCTCAACTGTAATAACGCCTTCTCTTCCAACCTTATCGACTGCGTCTGCAATTGCTTCACCAACTTCTTTAATCTTTGAAGAAACTGTTCCAACCTGCGCAATCTCTTCTTTTGTGGTTATATCTTTCTTGAGCTTCTTCATCTCTTCAATAACTGCTTCAACTGCTCTATCGATACCTTTTTTGAGAAGAAGTGGATCTGCACCTGCAGTAACATTCTTGATACCTTCATCAATTAGTACCTGTGCTAAAACTGTTGCTGTTGTTGTTCCGTCACCTGCTGCATCTTCTGTCTTTGATGCAACTTCTTTTACGAGTTGTGCACCGATGTTTTCGTTTGGATCTGGTAAGTCGATTTCTTTTGCAATCGAAACACCGTCATCTGAAAGAATTGGCGAACCAAATTTCCTTTCAAGTGCAACATGACGGCCCTTTGGTCCCAAAGTTACCTTTACTGTGTTTGCTAATTTATCAACACCTGCCTGTATTGCTTTTCTTGCTTCCATTCCAAAAATTATTTGCTTTGCATCCATAGTTTCACCTCCTTATTTAAGGATTGCAAGTACTTCTTTTTCAGAGAGGATGAGGTATTTCTCATCGTTTAATTTGATTTCAGTTCCTGCATACTTTGAGAAAATAACTGTATCGCCAACTTTTACTTCGAGAGGGACTTTTTGACCGTTGTCAAGAAGCCTTCCAGAACCTACTGCAACAACTTTACCCTTTTGGGGTTTTTCTTTTGCTGTGTCAGGTAATACGATACCTGTCTTTGTTTTTTCTTCTTCCTCTTCAATTTTTACTACGATGTGGTCGTAAATCGGTATAATTTCTGCCATACAACCAACCTCCCTTCTTGTTTTTTTGTGAATTTTTAGCAAATTTATATTAAGTTTGCTAATTTATTATATAGAGTTTAGCAACTGTGTCAAGAGGGTGCTAATAATTTTTTGAAAAATGAGAATTGATCAGTTTTTACTTTGTTTCTTTACTGTTTTTGAAGTATTCGTCTTCTTTTTCTAATTCCTCAAGCCACTCTTTTACCTTCCATTCCTTAACTGTATCGGTCAAGGTTGCAAAAATCACATCTTTTGTATCAACTGCTTCTTTTACTTTTTGCATTATTTTAACTATCTCTTCGTTTGTAAAATTGCCTAAAAGAAGGAATTTTTTAGCCATAGTTTTCTCCTTTCGTTTTTTTCAATTTAATTATACCAGTAATTTTTTCTTACGGACTTTTAAAAACATACTTTTTTTGTTATATTTATGGTGTGAAAGAAGCTGTGTTATTTCTAAAAAGCGAAGATGAAACGATTGCCCTGGGTAGAAAACTTGGGGAGGAACTATTGAAAAGTGCCTCGAATTATCTTATAGGGCTTATTGGACCACTTGGTGCAGGTAAAACAACACTCACAAAAGGCATTGCAGAGGGGCTCAAAGCAAGGGATTTTGTTGAAAGCCCGACATTCGTATTCCTTAACATTTATAATGGTGATTTGCCTCTATATCACTATGACCTTTACAGGGTAAACGACCCAAAAGACCTTGATGAACTTGGTATTTTTGAGATGGTTTCAAGAACGGGCGTCCATGTGATAGAGTGGGGAGATAAGGTTGAAGGATTGCTTGATTTTGATATGGAGATAAACTTTGAGATCTTAGAAAGTAGCGAAAGAAAAATTACAATAAAAGCTTTTAATCTGGAGAGTGTTTTAAATGAACTGTCTATTCCTTAATCAGGCTTTTTATCCAACAGTAAGTATCCTATTTTCAGAGGAGAAAATCCATTACTCCGTGATTCAGTACCCAAACGATGAAAGCCCGAACAATCTCCTTTATATTACAAAAGTGATGTTTGACCTTATTAAGTTTGAAAGAAAAAACCTTACGCACGTTGTTGTTGTAAATGGACCTGGAAGTTTTACAGGGACACGCATTGGTGTAGTTGATGCAAAGATTCTTGCATTTGCGCTGAATATCCCGTTAGTAGCTCTTAATTCTCTTGAACTTATTGCAAGGCACAGAGATAAAGAATCAATTCTTGCGATTTTATCTGCTGGGCGTAAGGAATATTTTGGAGCATTGTTTGAGAAAGGCGTAAGAAAGTCTGAAGATAGAATACTTACCATTCAAGAACTTGAGGAGTTTAATGGGAAGATTGTTTCTTTTGAGGATTGGAGCAATCTAAATTTGAAAGAGTTTGAGAAGGTTTATGTTAATCCTGAGGTGGTAAGGGATTTTTCGTATGATTTAATTAGAAGAGAAGAGTTTGTCCCTGATCCACTGTCTTTAAAGCCAATTTATTTAAGGGCAGAGGATAAATTATTTAAGAAGATGCGATGATTAGCGAAATAGAAATTGTTAAAGCAAAAGTATCGGACATAAAGAGAATAATTGAAATTGAGGAACTTTCTTATAGCGACCCCTGGCCGAGAGAGATTTTTATGGTTGATTATCTTTTCAATTCTTCTTCTGAATATTTTGTTGCTAAAATGCATGGGAAGATTGTTGGCTTTATCGGTATCTGGTATGAAGGGAAAAAACTTCATGTTATAAATGTTGCAGTCCATCCAGACGAAAGAGGAAAAGGTATCGGAACAAATTTACTTCTCTTTGCTATAAATCTTGCAAAGGAACTTGGCTATGAAGCAGTTTATCTTGAAGCAAGAAAGTCAAATGTGTCTGCTCAACGCCTTTATAGGAAACTTGGTTTCAAAGATAAAGAGGAATTAAAAGGATATTACCAGGACGGTGAGGATGGTATAAGAATGGAGTTGAGTGTTCCGAAGGAGGAGAAGGAATCGTGATTACGCTTGGCATTGAAACTTCGTGCGATGATACCGCAGTTGCTATAATAGAAAGTGATGGGAAAATTCTTTCAAATGTCTTAACTTCTCAGGATGTTTTTCACAGGGATTTTGGTGGAATTGTCCCCGAGATTGCCTCAAGAAAACATGCTGAACTCATTGGATATACGATTCTTGAAGCATTAAAACTTGCAAGTTTATCGCTTGAAGACATTAACCTTATATCTGTAACAAAGGGACCTGGGCTTGTTGGGTCTCTCCTTGTTGGGCTTGAAGCTGCAAAGTCACTTAGTTTTGCACTTAATAAACCTCTTATTGGTGTAAATCATCTTGAAGGACACATATATTCGCTTTTTCTTGAGGGAGCGCCACTTTATAAAAGAAAAGATGTTTTTCCACTTCTTGTTCTTATTGTTTCAGGAGGACACACAGAGCTTGTCCTTATGGACGGATTTTTGAAATATAGAGTTCTTGGAAGGACTCGTGATGATGCAGCAGGCGAAGCAATCGACAAGTTTGCTCGTTTTTTAGGTTATGGGTATCCGGGTGGTCCAATCATTGAGAAATTAGGGCTCGAAGGTGACCCAAACAAATACCAGTTTCCTAATCTTACTTTCAAGGGAAGTCCTTATGAATTTAGTTTTAGCGGTCTAAAGACTGCGGGTGTTTATTTCATCCAGAATCACCCCGATATTATACAAAACGACCTTGCAAGTGTTGCGGCAAGTTTTGAAAATGCACTTGTAAGAATACTTGTTGAAAGGACAATTAAAGCAGCAACCGATTTTGATGTCAAAGGAATTGGTGTTGTTGGCGGAGTGTCAGCAAATAAAAGGCTAAGGGAGACATTTTCGAAAGTTTCGCCTGTTCCTGTGTACTTCCCACAAAAAGCACTTTCAACAGATAATGCTGCAATGATTGCTTTGACTGGCTATCTCAGGCACACAATTAACGGAGAAACTTCAGACCTTACTCTTGATGCAATTTCGAGGTTGGAGTTATGAAGATGAAGGCAATGTTTATAGAGAAAATTGGGAAATTAGAGGAAACGCCTCTTGTTTTGCGTGAAGTAGATGTTCCCTACCCAAAGGAAAAAGAGGTCCTCATAAAGGTTTCATATTGTGGTGTTTGTCATACAGAAATTGACGAAATTGAGGGAAGAAGGCTCCCAAAAATTCCTGTCATTCCTGGGCACGAGGTTGTAGGTAAGGTCGTTCAAAAGGGAAGTGCAGTAACGAAGTTAGACATAGGGGATAGAGTTGGTGTTGCATGGATTTACCATGCCTGCGGGAAATGCACTTATTGCAAGGAAGGTAAAGAAAATCTCTGCGAAGAATTTGTTGCAACAGGTGCAGATGCAAATGGTGGCTATGCAGAGTATATGGTTGTGGAGGAAGACTTTGCGTATAGAATTCCTGAAAATCTTAAAGATGAGGTAGCACCTCCAATCTTGTGTGCTGGTGCAGTTGGATTCAGGGCATATAAACTTGCTTCAATTAAGGATGGAGAGACTGTTGCTCTTTTTGGGTTTGGCGCTTCAAACCACATAGTTTATAAATACATACGCTATTTAAATCCTTCTTCAAAGATTGTAGTTTTTGTAAGGAAATTGGGTGATAATGCTACAAAATTAGCAGAGGAAATGGGTGCAGATTACATATTTGAAAGTTTTACGGAAATTCCAATCAAGTTTGATAAGGCAATCGACACAACACCGATTGGTGAGATTATTCCATATGCACTGTCGTATTTAAACAAAGGTGGCTTGATTGTTGTAAATGCAATAAGAAAAGTTACTCCTGTAAATGCCTTTGATTATACGCTTATCTGGGGAGAAAGAAGTGTTTTAAGTGTTGCAAATGTGACAAGGGAAGATGTTGTTTCGGCACTTGATCTTGCATCAAAAATCCCGATAGTGCCTGAAGTTACACTTTTCAAATTGGAAGATGCAAACGAAGCGCTTCTCTCAGTAAAGCACGGTAAAATCAAAGGTGCTGCTGTTTTAAAAATTTCTTAGATATCAATTTCGTAAACTTCTGGGTTTTCGATATTAAGGAAAAGTGAAAGCTTCTCTTTAAAAGCATCTCTATCTTTTGTTGTGTAAAATATGGTTTTGCTATTTCCTTCGTTAAAGCCGATTTCCTTAAGATAGTTAACTGTTTTATCTGCAATATACTCTGCAGGGTCGATAACTTCAACATTGTTGCCTACAACACTTTTTACAACCTTGTAGAGGAAGGGGAAATGAGTGCATCCCAGGACAAGAGTATCAATTCCATTTTTGAGAGGCTCATCTAATTTTTCCCTTGCAAGGGCACAGGCATAATCATTAAAACTTACACCATCTTCAACAAGGTTAACAAGTTCCTGTGAGCCAACTTCAAACACCTCTATGTCTTTATCGAGTTTTTGAATTTCTATTTTGTAGGCATGTTTTTTTGCAGTAAGAGGCGTTGAGATAACTCCGACTTTTTTGTTTCTTGTTGTTTTCACGGCATACTCTGCACCTGATTGAATCATTCCAATAACATTTACGGGATTCGAAATCTTTTTCAAATCATCCACGGCAATAGAAGAAACTGTGTTACATGCAACAATTATTAGTTTTACGCCATTATCGAGTAAGAATTTTGTAATATTTTTTGCGTAGGTTTTTACGGTTTCCTCATCTTTGGTTCCATAGGGGAAATGCTTTAAATCGCCCACATATATGATATTTTCATTAGGAAGCACCTTTTTGAGACTTCTTACAACACTCAGCCCTCCAACACCTGAATCAAACACGCCGATTGGTTTTGGGTTAGCCATTGAGGTACCTCACAATTCCTTTAAAAAGCGCCTGTGCAACCTTATCGAGGAAGTTTGGATCTTTTAAGAGCGCCTCTTCTTTTGGATTTGAGATGAAGCCAATCTCTGTAAGAATTGCAGGCATCGTAGTTACTTCTCTACAGACATAGAGGTAATCTTTTTTTGTGCCCCTGTTGTAAGTGCCAAGTTCGTTTACGAGTGCGTTTTGAATTGTATCTGCAAGTCTTTTTGAAGTGTCGTACCAGTAATATGTTTCAGTTCCTGAGGCATCATTATTGACGCTTGAGTTTAGGTGAATTGAAATGAAAAGGTCTCCTCCAGATGAGTTTGCTAAGTCTGCTCTACCTTTTAGAGTTGGATTGTTTGGATCATCTACGGTTGAATGTGTAAGGATAACTTTTGCTCCTGCGCTTTCAAGCAGTTTTTTCAGCCTCAATGCAATATCAAGGACTATGTATGCCTCTTTTGTTCCTGAATAGCCAATTGCGCCAACATCAAGGTATTGCCCTGAGTAACTTCCATGCCCTGGGTCAATAACTATTATTCTATTTGAAAGTATTCCTGTTGAAGGTTTTTCTCCTTCTTTTAAGATAAAGACATTATCTTTGCCTTCATAGGTTATACCTTCGCTTAACTCTATTTGTATTTGTGGTGGGGTCGTATTGTTTCTCTTTGTGCTCTTGTAAGGAATTTCTATTGAGGTGTCCGCTAAAAGGACGAGGTAATCTTTATTTCCAAGAACGGTTTTCTTTGCTTTGACAGGGAAACTAAAAGTGAATATAGAGCCGGAACTATCTTTTTTAAAGTTAAGTAAAATTGGGTCTATGTATATCTCATTTGGTGTTACCGTAACTGATACATCAAAATAATCTTGTAGAGATTTAACAGAAATAAATTTTTCGTCGTTTATAACTTTAATGTCGTCTTTGTTTATTTCAACCGTTCTTCCAAAGAAACTTACTGAGTTATTGCCGTCAATTTTTGTGTTGAAAAAGTTTAAAAAGTCATCAAGACTAATATAAGTTGTATTTTCAATTTTTTGAATGTTTGTGAATATGACGCTTCCGCCTATTTCGACGATTTCTTCGTTTACTTTAGGGAGTTTAAAATGAACAAGTTGTGTATTAGATTTTTCCTCAAACTCATAAGGAATTTCTGTTAAAAGGTATATTGTTATGGTTGAATTGTTGTTATTAGCCTCGACTACATACCTTGTGAAAGGATATATATTTAAATCTGTTTGTTTTGGCGCATTTAGAAGATTCGTATTTTCATATGTAAGAACTGCTCTTATTGGGTCGCTTAAAATATTTATGTTTGGTTTTGGTAAGTTTTTACCATTAATTACGATATCTATACCCTGTTCAGAGATTTGCCAGAGGACATTTTCAATTAATCCCTTTTCCTTTTTGACTGTGGTTAATGTGTCGCTTCTAACCCAATAATATGCGTTGTTAAAATTTACTTCAAACCATGTTTCTCCTTCTTTGTTCAGTGCAACTCCTGCAATTTTAAGGGAGGTATTTACAGGAACAACCTTTAAGGCATTGTATGAGATTTGCGGTCCTGCTCTTAAATTCGTATTATCGTTTGTTTTTGCATCTGTCCCAAGCGTTGAAAGGTCGAGAGTTACTTTTGTTGTATCAAACTTGAAATAATCACCAATTGCGAATCCTTCTTTGCCGTTATAGGTACACTGAAGCCACAGTTCTCCATTATGATTTTTTGCAAAGCCTATAATTGTGATTGGGTCTCCTTTGTTGATGAGTATAATTTTTTCGTAATCTGTTGAAGGTCCAGACCTCAAATTTACGAAATCAGTTGAGGTTGCGGCAATGTTGATACTCTGCTTTTGAGGAGTGGTCCCTTGATTTCCCTGGTTATTCGTATTATTACCCTGGTTGTTGTTATTTCCCTGGTTTGAATTATTATTTCCCTCATTATTTGAAGTTTCCTCTACTTTAACCGTGTACCAACTTGCGATAAAGTAGTAGTTATTTCCGTCTTTGAATTTATACCAGACTTCTCCATCACTTCTTTTAACGATTCTAACAACACTTACTTTTGTGCCGTAGTTAAGCCTTTTTACAAGATTGAATTGAGTACCAGGTCCTGTCCTCACACTAAGGTAGTCTGCATTAACTTTTACGGTTAGCTTTGTATCCTCTCCCTTTATGGTTACCCCCGTTTTATCCAAAAGGTACGATGCAACATATCCAGATTTGTTTGTGTTAAAGTCGTATATCTTATACCATAGTGCAGAATCTCGGTCTTTTCCACTTCCTATATTTAATACATATGTACCTTTACTCAATTTGAAAAGTACTGAGTTATATGTCCCAGGCGCACTTCTTACATTTACTCCATCTGTATTAACAATGAGAAGTTCCTGCGCAGTTTCTGATTTTGCATAAGGTATAGCAAAAATGTTTGTGATGGTGAATATAACCAAAAGCAAAATTGAAATTATCTTTTTCATCAGTACTTCCTCATTTCTCTTTTTGTGATTTTTTCTTCCAATTTCTTCTTATCGCCATGCAGAACTTTCTTTCTTACAAGTGCAATAGTGAGTTTTATTCTGTTATTTGCGGTGTGGACATCTATGGGAAGTATGGTTAAGCCTCGCTCTTTTACTCTTGTTGACCACCTTATAATCTCGTTTTTGTGCATAAGAAGTTTCCTTTTTCTTTTTTCGCTTAAGTTTGTGTGAACTGATGGAGGCATTGCAACAAACATCTTGTATATGTAAAATTCACCGTTCGATTCCTTTACATAAGCCCCATCAAGGCTTACCTTTCCTTCTCTTATTGATTTTACTTCAAAGCCTTTTAATTCAATACCAACCTCGAGTTTGTCGAGTATCTCAAAGTCCCTTAAAACTTTTTTGTTTACCGCAATTACTTTTTCTTCCATTTTTCCCTTATATCAAAAAGCACTTCCTTTAAATCATTGGGCAATTGAGAAACGAATCTCAACTCCTTACCAATTATAGGATGAATAAACGAAATCTCATAAGAGTGCAAAAATTGCCTTTCGAGATTTATATTTTTGTCCCTTTTACCGTAAACCGTATCCCCTACAAGAGGATGTCCAATATGAGCCATATGTACTCTTATCTGGTGTGTCCTTCCCGTTTCAAGTTCAACTTGAAGAAGCGTATAAGGTCCAATTGCTTCAAGCACTTTAAAGTGCGTAATTGCCTCTTTTCCCATAACGGACACTCTCATTTTCGTTGTGCCCTGTTCTCTTTTTAAAGGGAGGTTTATAGTGCCCGTGCGTTCCTTGAATGTCCCTTTTACGAGGCATATGTATCTTCTTTTAATTTCATGCTTCTTAAGCATTTCAGAAAGGGCTCTGTGGGCTGTGTCTTCTTTTGCAACAACCATAAGTCCTGATGTATCCCTATCAAGCCTATGAACAATACCAGGCCGAATAACTCCCCCTATTTGTGAAAGTTCTTCAACATGGTAAAGGAGCCTGTTTACAAGAGTGCCTGTTGTTTTCTTCCCAACAGGATGAACCGTAACTCCTGCTTCCTTATCAATAATAAGCAAATATTTATCTTCATAAACAACCTTTAAAGGCTTGTCTTCTTTTTCTACATTAAGCACTTCTGGAGGCTTTTCTCTAACTTCTATTGAATCGCCTTCTTTTACTTTGTGCGATGGCTTTTCGATAACATTGCCGTTTACCGAAACAAAGCCCTCTTTTATCAATTTCTGTATATAACTTCTGCTCATCTGAGGCAGAGCATTTTCTAAAACCTTATCTAATCTATCAGAAGTGCTTGCAACAATTTTATTTTCCATATTTCAAATACGCAATTATGAATACTGCAATGCCTATATCGATTGAGGCGTCTGCTATGTTAAATACCGGGAAGTGGTGTATGAACAAAAAATCGGTTACGCCTCTAAAAATTATCCTATCGATAAGGTTGCCCGCAATTCCTCCCAAAATTAACCCAAATGCCAATTCCTTATAAGGAATGTTTATTATCCTCTCGATGTATATTATGGCAGCCATGACGAAAAAACTAGAAACGATAAGTATTGATGTCCCATTTTGGAATAAGCCAAAAAGTGACCCGGGATTAATAATGTGAGTAAGAGAAAAGACCCCTTTTACTATTGGAATCTCTTTTCCAGGAGGAATTGCCTTTCTTACAATAATCTTAGAAATCTGGTCAACAAGCAAAACCAAAATTGCAACCATGTAAAAATATCTATCGTTTTTCATACTCCAATTTTATTAGATTTGCTTTTAATTTAAAATAGCTTTTGATTTTATTCTTACTATATAGTATAATATACCTTGTATAAACGCATAGGAGGTTGAGTATGACTATAAAAGAAGGTAACAGTACTATTGCAATAAGGCTTTATGATGGCGAGGACTTTATGGAGTCCTTGAAAATTGCATGCAAAAATTACAAAATTGACAGTGCAGTTATTTCTGGTATTGGAATGTTTAGAAAAGTAGAAATTGGCTTCTGGAATGGTCACGAGTATGAAACGAGGGTCTTTGATGGTCTTTCGGAAATTGTTTCACTCCAGGGTAATATAGGCGTAACAGAAAAAGAGGGAGACCTTGTAATCCATGTACATACTGCAATAGGCTTACGCGATCACTCCGTTGTAGGTGGTCATCTTGTAAATGCTATCCTGTATAACGGAGAAATTTTTATTGAAAGACTTCATAATATATCACTTCTTCGAAAAGAAGAACCAAGCGGCCTTAAGGGCTTAAATCCCGCATAAGGGTGATTAAATATGGAACTTGCAAAGGAATACAGCCATAAGGATGTAGAAGATAAGATTTATAGGATGTGGGAGGAGGGGCACTGCTTTGATTCAGAGGTTCGCCCCGGTAAAGAAAATTTTGTTATAGTTATGCCTCCCCCGAATGTCACTGGAAAATTACACATAGGACATGCCTTGAACTTCACTTTGCAGGACATTTTCGTGAGATTTAACAGGATGTTTGGAAAAGAGACTTTATGGCTTCCAGGCATTGACCATGCAGGTATAGCAACGCAATCGGTTGTAGAAAGAGAATTGCTTTCGAAAGGCATAAAGAAGGATGACCTTGGAAGGGAAAAGTTTCTTGAAGAGGTTTGGAAATGGAAAGAGCAATACGGCAATACTATCATTGAACAGTCTAAAAAACTTGGGGTGTCCGCAGATTGGAGAAGATTGCGTTTTACACTTGATGAGAAATATGTAAATGCGGTATTGGAAGCCTTTGTAAGATATTACGAAGAAGGTTTGCTTTACAGGGGCGAAAGAATAATCAATTGGTGTCCTCGATGTCACACAGCACTCTCCGATATTGAAGTTGAGTACGAAGAGGAAAAAGGAAAACTCTACTACATAAAGTATCCACTTGAAAATAGTAACGATTATATCGTTGTTGCAACGACCCGACCAGAAACAATGCTTGGCGATACTGCTGTTGCAGTCCACCCTGAAGATGAGCGCTACAAAAATCTTGTTGGAAAATATGTAATTCTTCCCATCGTTGGAAGAAGGATACCGATTGTTCAGGACACTGCAGTTGACCCTCAGTTTGGGACAGGCGCAGTAAAAGTAACTCCTGCCCACTCTCCCGATGACTTTGAAATCGCAAAGAGGCATAACCTTCCTTCGTTAACTGTTATTAACGATGTTGCAAGGATGATAAATGTTCCTGAGCCGTACCTTGGACTTACAACGATGGAAGCAAGAGAAAAAGTCGTAGAGGACCTTGCAAAAGATGGGTATCTTCTTAAGGTTGAGGATTATGTCCACTCAGTAGGACATTGTCAGAGGTGCCATACTGTTGTTGAGCCGCTTGTTTCGAAGCAGTGGTTCCTCTCAATGAAATCGCTTGCAGAAGAGGCAAAAGAGGCGGTAGCTTCAGGAAAAGTAAAAATAACACCAGAAAAATGGGTTAAAGTTTATTATGATTGGTTGAACAACATAAGGGATTGGTGTGTGTCAAGGCAACTGTGGTGGGGGCACAGGATTCCTGCTTACTACTGCGAGGATTGCGGTGAAGTGATCGTTTCAAAAGAGCCTGTTACAACGTGTCCAAAATGTGGAAGCACGCATATAAAACAGGATGAAGATGTACTCGATACTTGGTTTTCTTCTGCTCTCTGGCCTTTTGCTACACTTGGCTGGCCAGAAGATACTGCGGAACTCAATTACTATTATCCAACTACACTTCTCATTACTGGATATGATATCCTTTTCTTCTGGGTTGCAAGAATGATCTGGAGCGGAATGCACTTTATGAAAAAAGAGCCTTTCTATACAGTAATGTTACACGGACTTGTAAGGGATGAAAAGGGAAGAAAGATGAGTAAATCCCTTAAGAACATCGTTGATCCACTCGACCTTATTAATGAATACGGCGCTGATGCTTTAAGGTTTACACTTGCTTCGCTTACGACGGTTGGCGGTCAGGATATTAATCTCTCGAAAGAAAAACTGAAGGCTTCAAGGAACTTTGTAAATAAAATATGGAATGCCTCAAGATTTGTTCTTATGAACCTTGAGGGATTTAACCCAAATGAAATTGACGAAAAAGACCTCGACCTTGAACTTGAAGATAAGTGGTTCTTAAGCAGATTAAACAGGCATCTTAAGATGGAAGTTGAGTATTTGAATGCATACGATCTTGGAGAGGCTGCAAGAAGAATTTACGAATTTGTTTGGGGAGAATTTTGCGATTGGTATATTGAATTGTCGAAAGTAAGGCTCTACGGGGACGATGAGAAAAAGAAGAAAACAGTGCAGTATCTTTTGTGGAAGTCGCTTGTTTCAATTTTAAAGATGCTTCATCCGTATATGCCATTTGCAACAGAAGAAATCTACTCTTATGTGCCATTTGTTGAAAAGCCTCTTATAAAAGCAGAGTTCCCAAAGGTTGAGGAAAGCCTTATAAACGACAAAATTGAAAAAGATGCAGAGTTCATTTTTGGAGTGGTAAGAGGGTTAAGAAGTTTGAAGGCAGAGTTGGGAATTCCTGTTGTTACTCCTCTTAACGCATATTTTGCCTCTCTTGACGAGAATGAAGTAAATCTTATAAACACCGAAAAAGATAAGATTCTAAAACTTGCCCACCTTTCAAATCTTACTTATGTTGATAAAAAGCCAACCAGGGTTTTAAAGACAGTTGTTCAAGGGACAACAGTTTATATGGAACTTCCATTTGATGTAGATCTTGAAAAAGAAAAAGAGCGTTTTGCAAAGAAGTTAAAAGAGGTTGATGCAGAATTAAAATCCATTAGTTCAAGGCTTATGAATCCTGTATTCCTTGAGAAGGCATCACCTGAAGTTGTAGCAAAAGATAGAGAGCGACAGAAAGAACTTGAGAAGACAAAGGCTGCACTTTTAAGCCACATCGAGGATCTTGAAGGTTAGTGAGACTTTCAGAAAGTTTAGATGAAATTTTTGCTTTAGGTGGAAAAATAAATCAGCCTGCAAAATACGGGCTTGAAAGCATAAGAAGGGTACTTTCGATACTGGATAATCCAGAAAAGAAAGTGCCCTATTTTCATATAACAGGGACAAAAGGTAAAGGTTCAACTTCGAATTACATTGCCTCAATACTTAGAGCGCATGATTATAAAACGGGGCTTTACATCTCTCCTTCCCTTATTTCCACCCTCGAAAGGATAAGCATAAATGGTTCACTTATCACACCAAAAGAGTTTGTTTCTCTTTGGGTTGAACTAAAGAAGATATACGAGACGCTTGAAGAGAATTTTCTTCCATCGACATTTGAGACCTTTACCATAATGGCATTTCTGTATTTTCTTAGAAATAAAGTTGATTTTGGAGTTCTTGAAGTTGGTCTTGGTGGAAGGCTTGATGCAACAAATGTAATCGAAAAATCCGTTGTGTCTATTATTACAGACATAAGTTTTGACCACCAGAAATATCTTGGAAATACTCTTAAAGAGATTGCTTACGAAAAGTCTAAGATTATTAAACATAAATCCCCTGTAGTGTTTAGCGTAAAGTCGGGGGATGCTCGTGAAGTTATCGTAAAAGAGGCAATTGCAAATGATTCGCCTTACTATGAATATGGAAAGGATTTTAAAGCCATAAACGTAAGGAAAGAAAATGGGAAATCTATTTTTGATTTTGTTTCAAAGAATCCAGAAATAGAGATTAGAAACCTGGAAATTAAAGGGCTTGCGGATTATCAGGTTATAGATGCCTCTCTTGCAGTTCAATCTATAATTGTAAGCGGAGTTGAGTATTCATTTGAATCTATAAGAAAAGGCCTTGTAAAGGCTTTTTGGCCGGGAAGGTTTGAGATCATTTCTGAAAAACCGCTCATTATTCTTGATGGTGCACATAATGATGCTTCGTCTCTTGCTTTAAAAGAGTCGATTGAAAGCGTAGTTAAGGGTAATGTTGTATTGCTTTTTTCGATGCTTTCGGATAAAAATGTAAGAGATTTTCTTTCAAACATTAAGGATGTAGTTTCGCATATATTTATTACAACAACGCCAAATTCCTATTCAAGGGCAATGGATGTGATGGATCTCTATGCCTGCGCAAGGGAATTTTTTCCTCCCGAGAAGATTTCTATAGAGGAAGACCCAAGACGTGCGTATTTTCGTGCAAAAGTATATGCTTCCAACACACCGCTTGTTGTTACAGGGTCGCTTTATCTTGTTGGTTTTGTAAGAACTCTTGAAAATATTTTTACTTTTACAACAAATTAAATATAATAGTAAGGAATGGAAAAAATTATTGAAGTAATTAAAACAGTTTTACCTAATTTTTCAACGGCAGATATCTTAATCATTATTCTTTCGCTTTTAGCACTAATTGTAACCATTGCGATTTATGTGTATAACGACAGCAGGCTAAGAGGAGGTAACGCTAAAGGCTGGTTAATTGCAACAATCCTGCTTGGTGGAATCCTGCCTCTTGTATTTTACCTTATGGTAAGGAGTCCTTATACACTCGAAGAATTAAACGAGGAAAAAGAAAGGAAGGAGGTGTTAGAACTTCAGAAGAAATACTACAAAATACAGATCGAGAAAGAGTTGTACAAATGTCCAGTTTGTGGTGAAGAAGTGAGAAGTGACTATTTGTTCTGTCCGCACTGTTTTACTCAGTTAAAGAAGAAGTGTCCACAATGTGGAGCAATCGTAGAGAAGGATGCAAAAATTTGTCCTTACTGTGGCTTTATCTTTGAAGAACGAAAGGAGTGAAATATGAAAGTATTTACTTATTCACCCGGTGGCGTTCATCCGGATGAGAGTAAACTAACAAAAGATCTGCCTTTTGAAGTTTTTAATGCTCCTCCAATTGCAGTTATTCCGCTCCAGCAACACACAGGTGCACCCAATACTCCAACAGTAAAAGTGGGTGACTATGTAAAGGTTGGACAAAAGATTGGGGATTCTACACAAGTTGTTTCTGCGCCTGTGCATGCAACCGTTTCTGGAAAAGTAATTGCAATTGAAGAGAGATTGTGCCCAACTGGTGCAAAAGTTCAAAGTGTTGTAATTGAAAACGATTACAAAGACGACTGGGTTGAACTTACCCCAAGATCATCTTTTGAGGATCTTTCGGGTGAGGAACTTGTAAAAATTATTAGAGAAAAAGGTATAGTCGGTTTAGGTGGTGCGGCATTTCCAACTGCTGTAAAACTAACTCCTCCAAAGGGAAAGGTTATTGATACAATCATTGGAAATGGTGCTGAATGCGAACCATACCTTACTGTTGACCACAGAAATATGCTTGAATACCCTGAGAAGATAATAAAAGGAATTCTCATTGAGATGAAGATAACCGGTGCAAAGAAGGGTATTATTGCAGTCGAAGAGAACAAAATCGATGCAGCAAATGTGCTTCAAAATAAGATAAATGAGTTAGGGGTAAAAGATGTTGAGGTTGTCCTTGTAAAAACCAAGTATCCTCAGGGAGGAGAAAAACAACTCATCAAGGCTGTCCTTGGAAGAGAGGTTCCTTCAGGTGGTTTGCCTCTTGATGTTGGAGTGGTTGTCCAAAATGTTGGGACACTCAAAGCAATTACCGAGGCAGTGCTCGAGGACAAACCTCTTATTGAAAGAGGCGTTACGGTTTCAGGAAATGCAGTTTCAAAGCCAGGAAACTACATTATCAGGATTGGAACTCCTGCTTCATTTATCATAGAAACGCTTGGACTTAATAGAAAATTAAGAAAACTCATATTTGGTGGTCCTATGACAGGAATTGCCCAGTCAACAGTTGATGTGCCGGTTCTTAAGGGAACTTCCGGCATTCTTATGTTTGGTGATGAAGCCCTTGAAATGGCACCGGAAGAAGAATCACCCTGCATTAGGTGTGCAAGTTGTGTTGACTCTTGTCCTATGGGACTTATGCCAGTTCTCATTGATCATGCCTCAAGAAAGAACGACCTCAAAACTGCAGAATCACTTCATGCTCTTGACTGTATCGAATGTGGTGTATGCTCTTATGTATGTCCAGCAAAGAGGCATTTAACAGAGAACATAAAGAAGGTAAAGCAGGCAATTATAAAGCAAAGAAAGATTGAAGCAGCAAAACAGGCAGCCTTTGAAAAGTTAAAGGCACAGAGAATGAAAGAAAAAGAGAACTCCCAAAAGGAGGTAAAAAATGGCTAATTACGATATAGACCTTGTTGTTACATCAGCGCCACACATAAGAGACAAAGTTACAACCACCTCCATAATGAGAGATGTGATAATCGCACTTACCCCTGCTCTTATTGGAAGTATTTTTATATTCGGTATAAGGGCATTGATTGTAGTTTTAGTTTCTGTTGTATCATCAGTACTTGCTGAAGTTGTTGGAAACTTACTTTTCCATAAAAAGCCATCTTTAAACGACCTTTCCGCATCGGTTACGGGGCTTCTTCTTGCGATGACCTTGCCTCCATCATCTCCATGGTGGATGGTTGTTATCGGTGCATTTTCTGGGATCCTTTTAGGAAAGATGATTTTTGGTGGCATTGGGTCGAATCCATTTAACCCTGCTCTTGTGGGGAGAGCGGTTTTAATGGTTTCCTGGCCAACCCAAATGACTACCTGGGTGAAGCCCTTTTCAGCCTTTAATCAGCCACTCGATGTAATTACCACTGCAACACCCTTAAATGTTGTCAAGTTACAAGGATATGCACAATTACTTTCAGAGTTTGGGACAAAGGCAAATCTTTACAAGGCACTTTTCCTTGGCACGATAGGAGGTAGTTTAGGTGAGACTTCCGCTCTACTTCTCTTGATAGGCGGCATATATCTTATTGCAAGGAAAGTTATCGACTGGAAGATACCAGTGATTTATATTGCAACTGTATTTGTTCTTTCTCCTCTTTTTGGAAGGGATCCGCTATTTTCGATTCTTGCAGGTGGGCTTTTCCTCGGTGCCTTCTTTATGGCAACTGATTACAGTTCTTCACCAATCACTCCACTTGGAAAAGTTTACTATGCAATCTTTATTGGTTTCCTTACTGTATTGATAAGACAGTTTGGTTCATACCCAGAAGGTGTTATGTTTTCAATTCTTTTAGGAAACGCAGTTGTTCCTTATTTTGATAAGATTATGCCAAGGGTTTATGGTGTTTTCCCTAAAAAAGAGGTGGCAAAATGAAAAGTGTTGTTAAGTTTGCTATAACTTTGGGGCTTATTGCTGCTATTACTGGTTTTGCACTTGCTATTGTTTATCAGATAACTAAACCTATTATTGAAGCACAGGACCTAAAGGCTCTTCAACAGGGACTTTCTGAAATTTTTCCTGGCGATTATGAGTTTGTAAAATTGGATAAACCTATTAGCTCCGGAGACCCATCTGTTCAAATAACTGAGTCTTATCTTGTAAAGGATAAGTCAACTCAGAAAAACGTTGGAATGGTTGCAAGAGTTGTAGTTCCTGGTTCTCAAGCACCTATCGAGATGCTTGTAGGTATTAAAAGTGATGGAACTGTTTCAGGAGTTAAGATTCTTAAGTTGAACGAAACTGCAGGACTTGGTGCGAATGCTGATAATCCTAAATATTATGTTGATAAGAAGAACAAAATAACTTTTCTGGGTCAGTTTATAGGGAAAAATGTTGAGAAAGACAAACTTATACCTAAAGAGGATATTATTGCAATGAGTGGTGCAACTATAACTTCTCGTGCAGTATCGACTGGTGTAAAAGTTGCAGGTCAGGCAATTGTCTCTTATCTTAAGGAGGCAGGGCAATGAAAAAGAAACTTGATATAATTTGGAATGCAATCATACCAAATAACCCTGTTTTGATAATTTCGATTGGCTTATGCTCTACTATTGCTGTTTCTAATTCTGTTCAAAGTGCGCTTCTTATGACTTTTGCATTTGCAATGGTTCAGATACCATCAAACATAATTGTTTCTGCGATGAGAAAAATAATTCCTAACGAAATAAGAGTTCCTATATTTGTTACGGTTATCGCTGCATTTACGACTATAGCAGCACTTATTTCTCAAGCATACTTCAATGCCGTTTACCAGATAATAAAACTTTATATCCTTCTTGTTGTGGTAAACTGCATTATTATAGGTAGAGCAGAGGCGTTTGCCTATCAAAATGGGATTTTTGATTCATTTTTGGATGGTGTAGGCAACACAATTGGCTATGGGCTTGTTCTTTTAACAATTGCCGTTGTAAGAGAACTTATTGGAAAAGGTGCTCTTGCAGGTATTCAAATTCTTCCCGACTCATACCAACCGATGCTTCTTATGGTGCTTCCGCCTTCAGGCTTTATTATGATTGGTATCCTTACAGGTGCAATTGAAACCTACCTCAGGAAAAAGGGAGGTAAAAAATGAGTTATATTGAGAATCTTCTTAAGATTTTTGTATCTTCTGCAGTTATAAATAATATTATTCTTATTCAGTTTTTGGGACTTTGCTCTTATATCGGTCTTACTGACAGTTTGCCAAATTCCATTGGTATGAGTTTTGCAGTTATTTTTGTTACTGTTTCATCCTCGATTCTTGCCTGGATGATTGACAACTGGATTCTTATACCAACAGGACTTCAATCTGCCCTTCAAATCACTGCATTCATTCTCGTTATTGGTTCTTTTGTAGGTCTTGTTGAAATGTATATCAAAAAGGCATCCCCAAATCTTTACAAGGCAATGGGTATTTATCTTCCCTTGATTGCAACAAACTGTCTTATACTTGGAGTAACATTTATTAATTCAATGAACCATTACGATTTTGTAGAATCGATTGTTTCAGGATTTGGAATTTCCTTTGGCTATGCAATTGCAATGCTTCTTCTTGCAGGCATTAGGGAAAGATTAAGAAACTCCGATGTTCCCGAATTTTTCAAAGGGAAGGCAATAGCCTTTATGATATCTGGTATTCTTTCTCTTGCTTTCCTTGGATTTAGTGGAATGATTAAATAGGAGCGGCATATGAAAGATATTTTAATCTCTGTTTTTACTCTCGGAATCCTTGGAGCGTTATTTGGCGTGCTTTTGGGTGTTTTTAATGAGAAATTTAAAGTTGAGGAAAGTCCTTTAGCACAGGCAATCTATGAAGTGCTTCCACATGGAGAGTGCGGTGCATGTGGTTTTCCAGGGTGTCATCCCTGCGCTGAAGCAATTGCTGAAGGAAGGGCTTCATATGATGCATGTGTTGTTGGTGGAAAAGAGGTTGAAGAGAAAATAAGAAAAATTATGGAGGAGGCAAAATCGCAGTCTTGAAATTTTAAGTTTTAGTTGTATTATATAGGAAGGGGATAAAGTGAAAAAGTTTTGGGTTTGTTTTTTGACTTTACTGATTTTATTGACAATGGCGCCCAGTGTATTTGGGGCGGATGGGGTAACTGTTAATGTTGAAAATACACTTAATGTGCCTATCTTTAAATCTTTTACATTTGAAGTCGATAAAAGCAATTTGCAAGGCTTCCAAAACTTTAAATTAACTTATGGCGATACTCCCCTTCCTCTTGTTTTCTCTCAAAGTGGTGATAAATTTGTTTTTAAATCCGCAATTTCTCTTGCACCTAACGAAAAGAAAACTTTAACCCTTGTTAATGAAGGTGCTGGAGGTAATCTAAAAGATTTCTATGTGCCTAACTTTATCGGTACCAAATTTATTATTCCTCAAAAAGGAAAAGTTTTTATTGTATCTTATGGCGATGGGAACCATATAGCCGTAGTAGATACCAAAAACTCGAAGACCATTTTCGAAAAAGATCTTGATACATCTCAATTTACATTTGTTGAATTAACTTACGATTCAGTTTTTGAACTAAAATCAACATTGCCCGTTTTTGCCGAACTTTCTACACTTACACCACCTTTTGAAAAGAATTCGTCTGATGATATGTCCTCAGTCTATGGAACATATTTCACGCTTTACATTCCGCAAACGCTTTTCATTACAGCAACTACCGACACAAACATTAAGATTGTGAAAAGCGATGGAAGTGTAATTGCTGAAACACTTTTAAAAGCAAATTCATATTACAGTAATACGAAGCTACAGGAAGGAGTTTATACAGTTACATCAAGTGCCCCTGTTCTTATTGAATTTGGTTACGCAGAAGATAATGTGTTTTCAACTCTTTATGGGATAAACTCGGCAAATGCTATCTCTTTTGGTGGGTTAGGGGTGTCTTCGATTTTTGATGATACAGAGGTTACTGTTAAATATAATGATAAAAGTAGCACCGTAAAGTTAGAAAAGGCAAATGATTTCAAGTATTTTGATATTCTGAATTCAAATGAGTATAAGCCCAACGAAACAGAATACAAACAGGTTTTTGTAGAATTTACAAAGCCCGTATTAATATACACTTACGGTCAATTTGGGAATGTTGATGGTGAACAAATACCGTCATTTGCAAATGGCACGAGTTTTAAATTCCATACAGGTAAGGTTACTAATACATTCGGAGAAAGAAAAAGAAGAGTTGTTATAATCGGCATTGATCCATCTACAAGTGTATCTTTAAACGGAAACAGTTTTACTTTAAATGCTTTTGAGTCTAAAACATTCCTATTTTCTGAAAGTTTCTCTCCAGTAAATATAAGTTCAAATAAACCGATTGCAGTTTTTGACCTTGGTATCGAGGGTAACAAAGAAATTTTTACAACACTTTTGCCGGTTGATAATTACAATCCTTTAAAGGTTGTCGTAGCAAGTGGTAACAACAACGCAAGCGGGACAACGCAATCTCAGAATAATAACACAGAGAAACCTTCAACAGGTAATAATTTCAATAATTTGATTAACAATGTAAAAAACTACATTATCCAAATTTCTAAAAGTGTTTCTGCATTTTTTGTAGGAATACTTTCCAATGACAACTTAAAAAATATTGGAGGTGTCTTGAGTACATTCTTCAAAGGTGTTGCATCAAATATTCTCAGTTTCTTACGACCGATTTCTGAACAAATATACCCATATGTTAAAAACTATATTCCAGATATAACTGTAGATTTGATTTCATCAATAATATTCTTCCTATTTGTTTTGATTGTCATAATCCTCATCATTCCGAAAGGCAAAAAGAGGAACATCCCTGTTGTAAGCGTTGAAGAAGTGAAGAAAAAGCCGATTGCATTTAATGTTAAAGATCTTGAAGTAAAGGAAGAAAAGGTAGAAGCTGCAAGGGAAGAGTTTGGCGTAGGTGAGCCTCCGAAAGTAAAAACTATACCTATTAAACCACCCGAGCAAATTATTGAAGAAACACCAAAAGAAGAGATTGAGAAAACAAGAAGAGTCTTTAGACCAGTCCCTCCAAGAAGAACCGAAAAACTAACCATTGAGAAAGAACAACCCAAAGAAAAAGAGGAAGAACAACTTAAGGAGATAAAAGAAGAAGTAAAAGAGCCTGTTAAATTAATTAAAGAAAAACCGGAAGTTCTGGAATCGAAGGTAGAGGAAGTCGAAAAACCCGTAGGGAAAGAAGAAGGGGTGAGGATTGAAGAGAAGGTTCCAGAAAAAACAATTCAGGAAGAGCAGGTCCTTCCGCAAGAGAAAACTACCCAGGAACTAATAACGTCCGAAGGAACAATCGCACCGGCTGAAAAGGAAGAAGCAACACCTCAGGTTATTGAGCAACCTAAAGAGGAAAAACCGACAGAAGCTAAAGTGGAGGCGCCCAGGGAAGAGATTTTAGAAGAACACGAACCGTCCTTTGCTGATTTTGCACAACCTAATCTTGAAGAAATCCCTGAAGAGATAAGTAAAATAGCAGAACCTAAAGCTGAAGAGAAGGAAGAAGTTAAAGAAGAGAAGGGCAAAAAAGAAGAGTTTAAATCAACTTTTGAAGAACTCATAAAGAAACTCGAAGAGGAGAATAAAAAGAAAAAAGAATTAAAGAAAGAAGAAATAAAGCCCGAAGAGACTGCGGAGGTTAAAAAAGAAGAAAGTTTAGGTGAAGTTTCTACGGGAGAAGAGAAAACATTTATAAAGGTTGAACTAAAATCTAAATTTGTTGCAGATGCAGGCGCTCTACGAAAAATTTATGGAAAAGAGGATATTCCAACATCTCTTAAGAGCGACTTATTATCTAAAGCATGTATTTCGGCTTCTCAAAAGAGTGAAGTTGCAGATATCGTCGAAGGTAGATATAGGATTACAGTTATAGGGCTTACTACTATCGAGGAGAGGCTTGCTGAAGACATTGCAAAAAGAGTATCAGGCAAGTTTTCCACAGGTGAAGCAATACTAATTGCAAAGAAATTAAGACTTACAGATGTAGTTGTTGATGATAATCCAAAATTAAAGAATTACCAGGGTATAACAATCTATTCAGTTGAAGAAGTTATTTAGACCTTTCTCTTTCAAGAAGAGTATAGAGTTTTCCAGATAATTCAAATGTTGGAAGCATTGTCCGTGCTATTATAACGGAGTTTTCCTCCGCTTTTTTAATTGTTTCTTCTGGTATAGGTTCTCCCTCTGTTACGATTATGATTGGTACCCTCTTTATTACCGCTACGCCTACCACATTTACATTAGTTTGAATTGTTATCCATGCACTATCTTCATTTGCTTTAGCAAGGACTCTACTTAAAAGATCGCCTGCATAAGCGCTATCAATAATTTTATCGAGTTGTTTTTCATTAAAACTTGTAAGTACCTCTAATTTAAGTTCATCTATGAGGTCTCTAATCTTCATTTTTACCTCCCCTTTGGAAACTTCTCTATTCCAAACCTCGAATGCAAGATATGTCCCTTTTCCGAATTTTGAGGTTATGATAAAAAAATCTGAAATTTTCTGGATATTTTTTAATCCCATCCCTGCCCCAAATCCCAACTTTCTTGCTTTTTCAGAAGCAGTAGAGTAGCCTGGAGTTAACGCAAGAAGGAGTTTTGATATTCCTGGTCCAATGTCTTTTGCAATGGTCTTTATCTTCTCTTTATTTGCAAAAGTTTTTATTATTCCGAACTTTGCATGTATTACAATATTTGACTCTGCTTCGTATGAGCACACACCCACTCTTCTAAGATTCTCTTTCTTATGTGCAGGATTATTTCTATAAATGTCGAACTCATCGAGCATTGAATTAAGACTTTCTCTTGTTTTTAATGTCCCGTCACCGAGATGATCAAAATCGTCTCCAAAAACAAAAAATTCAGAAATTAGTATTGTATCTTCCAAGGTGCTCCTTCCAGTCCTGCCTTATACAAAAGACCACATGTAACAAACACTATATGGGGCGTCCTTAAGATGATTATTTTTTCTTTTCTTGCAAGTTCAATTGTTTCTTTCTCGACGGGTTTTCCTCTTGCAATTAATACTACGGGAATATCAAGTATTTTTGCTGTTTTAACAACTGATGGATTCGTTACGCCAGTTATTAATAGAATAGATTCTTCTTCCCTGCTTATAACAAAAAGTGTATCTGAGAGGAGGTCTGCAGCAAATCCGTATTTAATGTTTGCATCCCAATTACCAACTTCCTGAAGCACTTCGGCGTTAACTGTTTTAATAATTTCTTCTACTCTCACATTAATATTTTATCAAAAATGAAAAAATTTCATATATTAAAAGAGATAAAATTTTCACATTAAGTAAGCAAAATAAAAAATCAAAAAACTTTATAAACATTATTCTATTTTAAAATTTTTTTGTGAAAAAGTTATTGAATATATTGCAAAATTTTCATTTTTGTATAAAATAATTATTGATGGAAGAAAAAAGGAAATTGCTCTGCGATAGTTTTAGTAAATGCGTTCAAGCGTCGGAATTCCTATCTGCTATTGGCAATCCAATACGGGTTGCAATCGTGTGTTATTTAACAACTGGTGAGCATACAGTGAAAGAAATTGTCGAAAAATTAAAAATGAAAGAACCAACGGTATCTTTAAATCTCTATAGGCTTTACAGAGCAGGCTGGGTTTCGAGAAGAAAAGTGAAACGTAATGTGTATTATAGATTAAAAAACGAAAAGTTCAGAGATATAATAGAGCAAGTAAGTGAACTTTATTTGGGTAAGGAAAAGAAAGTAAAAGTATAATTTTCGAAAGGAGGAAAGATGGATACAAAAAACTTCCCTGCGGTAGACATGGAAATAAGAAAATGGGGAGCAAAGCCAGAGTCGCTAATTCAGGTCTTGCATGGTACTCAGGAGGCTCTTGGTTATCTTCCAAAAGATGTCCTTGTCTACATCGCAGAAAAACTAAAAGTTCCACTATCAAAGGTTTATGGTGTTGTTACATTTTACAATTTCTTCAAATTAACAAAAGATGCAGATCATGTCATTATGATGTGTATGGGGACAGCCTGCTATGTTAAAGGTGGAGAGTCTGTTTTAAACGCGCTTTGCGAAAAATTAGGCATTAAGCCAAATCAAATCACAAAGGACGGAAAATTTGCTGTAAGAATTGTGCGTTGTCTTGGTTGCTGTGGTCTTGCGCCTGCTATGGCAGTTGACGGAAAAGATATCTATGGAAAGTTAACCCCCGAAAAAGCAATAGAAATTCTTGAGAGGTATATGGAGTGAAAGAACTTTCGCTCAACATCCTTGATATAATAGAGAATTCTCTAAAGGCAAATGCGAAAAATATTGAATTAAATATTATAGAAGATGATTACAAGGATTTAATTTCTATAGAAATTAAGGATGATGGGTGTGGGATGGACGAAAACTTGATTAAACAAGTTTTTGATCCTTTTACAACAACATCAACAAATAAGAAGGTCGGGCTGGGACTTCCTCTTTTAAAACTTGAAGCAGAGTCCTGCGATGGTGGTGTATATATTGAAAGCGAGAAAGGGAAGGGAACAAGAGTCAAAATTTGTTTCAGAAAATCTCATATCGATACACCTCCTCTTGGTGATTTGCCAAGTACAATTGTTACGGTTTTAGCAACCCATCCCGAGGTAAATCTGAAGTACAGGCATGAAGTTAATGGGAATGTTTTTGAAATCTCAACAGAAGAGTTGAGGAATATTTGCAATGAAACTATTTGTACTCCTTTAGTTTTGAACGGAATTAAAGAATTCATAAGCGAAAGAATAAAAGAATTGCATGGAGGTGCTTAAATGGACAAAATTAAATCAATTGAAGAATTGAGAAAACTAAGAGAGCAGGCTCAGTCATTTTTGAAAGCAAGACAGGGAGAAGCAAAAGTAAAAATCTACATTAGCATGGGCACTGTTGGAATTGCAGCAGGAGCAAGGGATGTGCTTCTTGCAATCCTTGACGAACTCCAGAAAAGGAACTTTACAGATGTTCAGATCATAGAGAGGGGCTCAATGGGGCTTGATGTTGAAGAGCCAGTTGTTGTAGTTGAAAGGGATGGTGTAAAGGTTTTTTATGGGCATGTTACCCCCGATATGGCAAGAGAAATTGTTGCATCTCATGTAATTAACGGACAAATAGTAAGCGATTGGGTTATTGCAAAGGAGTAATTCATGAAAATTTATAGAATTCATGCACTTATTTGTGCAGGAGCACAATGTCTTGCCGCGGGTGGTAACGGATTTGAAGATGCACTGAAAGAAGAACTTAAAAAACACGATTTAACAGAGGAAGTAAATATTGTTGAAACTGGTTGTATGGGTTCTTGTCAGTTAGGTCCTCTTATGGTTGTATATCCTGAGGGGGTTATTTACACAAAAGTTAAACCAGAGGATGCAAAGGAAATTGTTGAAGAGCACTTCCTTAAAGGCAGACCTGTTAAAAGATTGCTTTGGAAACAAGAAGAAAAACAATTCCCTACATTGAACGAGGTGCCATTCTTTGCAAAGCAGACTAAAATAGTTCTTAGAAACTGCGGATTGATTAATCCGGAAGATATAAACGAATACATTGCACAGGGTGGTTATGAAGCCTTAGCTAAGGCACTTACAGAAATGACTCCTGAAGATGTGATTAAGGTTATAAAGGATTCAGGATTAAGAGGTCGTGGAGGAGCAGGCTTCCCGACTGGTCAGAAGTGGGAATTTGCGTATAAACAACAGTCCGACACCAAATACATAATATGTAATGCAGACGAAGGGGACCCTGGGGCATATATGGATAGGTCGATTCTTGAAGGAGACCCGCATTCAGTCCTTGAAGGAATGGCTATTGCAGGATACGCTATTGGTGCACAGAAAGGTTACATCTATGTAAGAGCAGAATACCCACTTGCAGTTAAGAGGCTTGAGATAGCAATAAAGCAAGCAAGAGCAGCAGGCTTATTAGGAAAAAATATTTTTGGAACGAATTTTTCTTTTGATATTGAGTTGAGAATGGGTGCTGGTGCGTTTGTATGCGGCGAAGAAACGGCTCTTATAAACTCTATTGAAGGTAAGCGTGGAGAGCCAAGAAAGAAGCCACCGTTCCCCGCACAAAAAGGTGTATTTGGTAAGCCGACTGTAATAAATAATGTTGAGACTCTTGCAAATGTCCCTGTAATTATAGAAAAGGGAGCCCAATTCTTTAGAAAATTTGGAACGGAGAAAAGCCCGGGGACAAAAGTTTTTGCTCTTGCAGGAAAAGTTAATATTACGGGTTTAGTCGAAGTGCCACTTGGAACACCTCTTAGAACAATAGTCTTTGATATTGGAGGAGGTATTCCCGAGGGTCATACGTTTAAGGCAGCTCAAACAGGCGGACCTTCTGGTGGAGTTATTCCTGCAGAATATCTTGATGTTCCTATGGACTACGAAAACCTTCCACAACTTGGCACAATTATGGGTTCAGGTGGGCTTATTATTATGGATGAGACAAGTTGTATGGTGGATGTTGCAAAGTTCTTCCTGAAATTTACAGTTGATGAGTCCTGTGGAAAATGCACTCCTTGTAGAGAAGGAACAAGGCAGATGTTAAATATCCTTGAAAAAATTACCTCAGGAAATGGCACAATGGAAGATATTGACAGGCTTGAAAAACTTGGGAATATTATTAAGTTAACATCTCTTTGTGGTTTAGGGCAAACTGCACCTAATCCTGTTTTGTCAACGCTTAGATACTTTAGGGATGAATACATTGCACATATAAAGGACAAAAAGTGTCCTGCAAATGTTTGTTCAATGAGGGGGGCAAAAAATGAAGGGAAAGTCGTTAATAGACGTCCTGCATGAAATTCAGGAATCAAATCCTGAAAATTATGTTCCAGAAAATCTGGCAAAAAAAGTAGCAGATACTTTTAAAACAAGCCCTGCAAAAGTTTATGGTGTTGTTACCTTCTATACCATGTTTTCTGTAAAGCCAAGAGGAAAGCATATTATAAGGGTTTGTAGAAGTTTATCATGTCATCTTGCAGATGGTGAAAAAATTGTTAAAAAACTCAAGGAGGAATTAGGGGTAGATTTTGGCGAAACAACTGAAGATAAAGAATTCACGCTTGAAGAATCAAGTTGCCTTGGAATGTGTTCTATTGCACCTTCTATGATGATTGATGATGTACCTTTTGGAAATCTCAAGGAGGAAGATATCCCGGTCATACTTAAGAAGGTGCGGGAGGGTGTCCTATGAAAATGTACAGAAGTCACATTCTTGTTGCAGAGGATTCAAAGAGCCTTTCAAAAGGTGCAAAGGAGATTGAAGAACTTATTTCTAAAGAATTGAGAGCTCTCGGGCTTGATGAAGAAGTTCTCGTTGCGCCAACCGGTAGTCTTGGTTTTGAAGATATCGGTGTTGCAATAGCGGTTTATCCCGATGGCGTTATATATGCACCTGTTACTCAAAATGATGTTCCTCGAATTATTAAAGAACACCTTTTAAAAGGAAGAATAGTAAAGGAACTTGCCCATGAAATTGGCAAGAAAGATGTTACAGTAACTGAAAGCCGTGCAGAAAGAGTCCTTTCTATTCAGAAAAGAGTTTTATTAAAGAGAGTAGGTGTTATCAATCCAGAGTCCATAGAGGAATACATTGCAGAGGACGGTTATCTTGCCTTAGAGAAGGCGATAGAAAAAGGGCCTCAATGGGTTTTGGAAGAAGTTAAGGCATCTGAATTAAGAGGGCGTGGTGGGGCTGGATTTCCTACTGGTAAAAAGTGGGAATTTACGGCAAAAGCAAAAAGTGATGTTAAATATGTTATCTGCAATGCTGATGAAGGTGAACCAGGGACTTTTAAAGATAGGGTAATAATGGAAGGAGACCCTCACCTTCTTATTGAGGGAATGATTTTGGCTGGTTTTGCAACAGGTGCAAATTATGGGTATATCTATATTAGAGGCGAATACGACCTTTCAATCAGGAGGCTCCAGAAAGCTATTAACCAGGCTCGTTCATACGGCTTCCTTGGTGAAAATATTTTAGGCTCTGGGTTTAGTTTTGACATAGAAATTAAAAAGGGAGCAGGCGCTTATATTTGTGGAGAGGAAACCGCACTTATTGAATCAATAGAAGGTAAACGTGGTGAGCCACGGAAAAAGCCTCCATATCCGCCAACCTGTGGACTCTGGGGAAAACCAACTGTAATTAATAATGTTGAGACTCTTGCAAATGTTCCACCGATAGTTGTTAACGGGGCAGAGTGGTTTAAGAAATTCGGTGTGCCGGGCTCTTACGGAACAAAACTTTTTAGCCTTATGGGCGATGTAAATTACAAAGGCGTTATTGAAATACCATTTGGAGTGAAACTTTCATCCATAATTAATGATGTAGGATTTGGAATTAAAGGTGGGAAGAAACTTAAAGGAGTTATACTTGGAGGTGTTTCAGGAAGCCTTATTACTCCAAACGAAATTGATACTCCTGTTGACTTCAACTCGCTTGCTCTAATTGAAGCAGGTCCTGGATCAGGTTCTATTGTTGTCTTAAGTGAGGATAGGTGCATTGTTGATATTGCAAAAAACATTGCCTACTTCTTCAGACATGAGTCCTGTGGCAAATGCACACCTTGCCGTGTTGGAACTGAAGAAATGTACAAGATTATCGACAGTATTTCAAAAGGATTTGGAGAAGTTAAAGACCTTGAAAGATT
>JAEMPV010000062.1:0-58199 GCA_022759145.1 Caldisericum sp. | reverse complement strand
AAATCGATTGGCATAGAGATTCCAACACTATGCTATCTTGAAGGTATTGCAGAAGAGGGTTCCTGTGGTATGTGTGTAGTTGAAGTGAGGGGCTCAAGAACGCTACAAAGAGCATGCATTACAGAAGTTGCCGAAGGAATGGATATAACTACTAATTCAGATCTACTTTATGAAGCAAGAAAAACCAATCTTGAACTTGCTTTGGCACATCACCCTCTCGATTGTATGACCTGCGACAAGGATGGTGATTGTGTCCTTCAGGACCTTGCGTATCAATTTGGCATTAAGAAGAGTCAGTTTCTTGATGAAAAAGAAGCATTTGTCTATCCAAAGGAAACACCTTGGGATTCAAATCCTTTCATACAGTTTGATCCACAGAAGTGCATTCTTTGCAGGCGTTGTGTAGATGCATGCGAAAACCAGGCAATTGTCGAGGCTATTGGTATTGCAATGAGAGGGTATAAATCTACTGTATCAACTCCATTTAATCTTCCCCTTGAACAGACTGATTGCCAATTCTGTGCTGCCTGTGTCCAGGCATGCCCAACTGGTGCTTTGATTGAAAAACCTCGTATTGGCAAAGGAAAAATATTCAACTTCGAAAAAACAGACACGGTTTGTGCCTATTGCGGTACTGGATGCAATGTTACCTTATACAAAGATAAAAATAACAACCTTGTTATGGCAAGAGGCGCAGATAAAGAACCCAACAAAGAAAGGCTTTGTGTTAAGGGAAGATATGGTTATGAATATGTGAACTCTTCTGAAAGATTAACTAAGCCTCTTATAAAGGAAAATGGCGTATTTAGGGAAGCAACATGGGAAGAAGCTCTCGACTACACTGCAAAAAGATTACTTGAAATAAAAGAAAAGTATGGACCTGATGCAATTGGTGTTCTTGGTTCTGCAAGATGTACAAATGAAGATAACTATGTAGTACAAAAATTTGCACGTGCAGTAATCGGGACAAATAACATAGACCACTGTGCACGACTTTGCCACGCTTCAACCGTTGCGGGACTTGGGAAGGCATTAGGTGCTGGTGCTGCAACTAACCCTATTGATGATATTAAGAATGCAGATGTTATGTTTGTAATAGGCTCAAATACAACAGAAACCCATCCTGTGATTGCTCAGTTTATAAAAGAAAACAAAAAGAAAAAAGGTGCAAAACTTATAGTCTGTGATCCAAGAAATATCGACCTTGCAAAATACGCAGATATTTTCATACAGCATTACCCAGGAACAGATGTCGCACTTTTGAATGGCATGATGAAGGTTATAATTGACAAAGGACTCATTAACAAGGAATTTATAGAAGCGCATACCGAAGGTTTTGAAAATCTTTTAAAGGTTCTTGAAAGCGGTAAGTATGATCTTGATAATGTATCGAAGATTACAGGTGTAGATAAGAAACTCATCGAGGAAGCGGCAATTGCTTATGCTCGAGGACCAAATTCTATGATTTTCTACACGATGGGAATAACCCAACACCATGTTGGTGTGGATAACGTCCTGAGTATTGCAAACCTCGCCCTGATAACAGGTCATATAGGAAAGGAAGGAAACGGAATTGATCCACTAAGAGGACAGGCAAATGTGCAAGGTGCATGCGATGTAGGAGCGTTACCTGATGTCTATACAGGCTACCAGAAGGTTACAGATGAAAATGTCCGAAAGAAATTCGAAGAATTCTGGGGCGTAAAACTCCCCGAAAACATAGGCTATGCGGTATCGCAGTTTGGAGAGCTTGCTCTTGAGGGTAAACTAAAAGCCGTGTATGCAATGGGTGAAAACCCGCTTGTAACAGAGGCAGATGTAAGGCATGTAAAAGAAGGTTTTGAAAAACTTGAGTTCCTTGCAGTTCAAGACATATTCCTCTCAGAAACTGCCCAGATAGCAGATGTTGTTTTCCCGGCAAAGGCCGCATATGAAAAATATGGAACATTTACCAATACCGAAAGAAGAGTCCAACTTCTTAGACCTGCAAGAACACCAGCAACAACCGTGAAAGATGATTGGGAGATTGTTTGTGAAGTTGCAACCAGAATGGGTTATCCAATGAAATACAAGAGTGCTATAGATATTTGGAATGAAATAAGAGAAGTAACGCCAACATTTAAAGGTATCACATATGAAAGGCTTAAAGAATACTCAATTCAGTGGCCATGCCCAGAGGAAACCCATCCTGGTACAAGAATTTTGCACTATGGTGGAAACTTTAAACGACCCAATGGCAAGGCGCTTATAAATGGTGTTGAGTTTGAACCGCCTGTTGAGACGGTAGACAGTGAATACCCGTTTATCCTTACAACTGGAAGAATTCTTTTCCATTATCACTCGAGGAATGAAACTCGCAGGGTAAAGGTGCTTGAAAGTTTTGTTCCCGAAAATTTTGTTGAGATAAATCCTGAAGATGCACAGAATCTCGGTATTAATGATGGTGATAAGGTTAAAGTAAAGACAAGAAGAGGAGAGATCGTTGTAAAAGCAAAGGTTTCAACAAAGCCTAAAAAAGGAGTTGTTTTTGTAAGTTTCCACTTCTCAGAAGCGAATGCAAATATCCTTACAATTAATGCACTTGACCCGGTTGCAAGAATTCCTGAATACAAAGCATGCGCGTGTGCAATTGAAAAAATTTAAATAAAAGGAGGTAAGTTATGAACGATGTAAATTTCTTCCCGCCAAAAGATGTGGCTGCAAAAATGTGCGAGACTGGGGTAGGAAAATGCAAACTTCCCATTCTCAAGATGTTTATCCTTGCAATCCTTGCAGGAGTTTACATTGCATTCGGAGCGCAACTCTTCTTGCTTGTGGGCTCTGATTCAACACTCGGTTTCGGCTTTACGAGGTTTCTTTCTGCATCAGTCTTTACTGTAGGTCTTATGATGGTTGTTGTAGGTGGTGCAGAGCTCTTCACTGGCAATAACCTTGTGCTTATTGCTGCTCTTGATAAGAAAGTAACATGGGGAGAGCTTTTAAAGAATTGGGTTGTTGTTTACATTGGGAACTTCGTTGGCTCAATTATTTTAGCAGCCTTCCTTTTCTTTGGAGGGACATGGTCTTTGAATGGTAATCTTGTTGGTGCAAATGCATTGAAAGTCGCTCTTTCGAAAACTTCGCTTACATTCGCACAGGCATTCTTTAGAGGTATTCTCTGTAACTGGCTTGTCTGTATGGCAGTTTGGATGGCAATGGCGTCAAAAGATGTAATAGGAAAACTCTTTGCAATCTATTTCCCTATTATGGCATTCGTTGCTTCCGGTTTTGAACACTCAGTTGCAAATATGTTCTTTATTCCATATGGAATTTTCCTGAAGAGTAATCCTAAAGTACTTGAGGTTGCAGGAAAGACTCTTGCAGATTTAGCAAATCTTAATTGGGGAACGCTTTTCACAGTTAACCTTATTCCTGTTACTCTTGGTAACCTTGTTGGTGGTGCAATTTTCGTTGGTGCAGTTTACTGGTATGTATACTTATTAAGCAAAAAGTAATGAAAATTAAGCCTGTTGTTCTTGTTGGTGGAAAAAGTAGAAGATTTGGGACGGACAAGTTCTTTCTTGTGCTAAATGGCAATTTGGTATTTGAAAGAACTTACAGGATTCTTAAGAGTGTATTTGGAGTGGAGCCTGTCTTCATAGGGAGGCAGGCTCCCATTTCTAATTACGAGTTCAGAGAAGATTTAATACCCTCTCTTGGTCCAATTGGCGGTCTTTACACGGCGCTTAAACTATACAATGATGTAGATTTTGTTTTTCTTGTTGCATGCGATATGCCTCTTATTAAAAAAGAAGTTTTGGAATATATGAAAGCAACTCTTAATGAGCAATCTTTTTCCTATATTCCAAAACTTGAAAATGGTTTTATAGAGCCCATGTTTGCTTTTTACAGTAGTAAACTACTTCCTATAGTCGAAAGAAACATAAAAGTAAATGACTTGAAATTAAGAAGTCTTCTTATAGATAAAGTCCAGTATCTTGAGGTATATAAGATTAAGGATATCGACCCAGAACTGCTTTCATTTCTGAATATTAATACCAAAAGCGACTTTGATAGAATATGCAGTATAATAAAGAATGAAAATATTGAGGATTTTGCGATTTGAAAATGGAAAAATTAGCCCATTTGATGATGTACTTGTTGAGGAAAAGATCCTTAATGTTTATGTAAACGGAGAACACATCCAATCGCTTTTCTACTCAAATGGAAATGAATATTTTCTTGGATTGGGTGTGTTATTAAACACTTCCTTAATCAAGTCTAAGAAGGAAATAAGAAATTTCTCATATAAAGAAAATGAATTTTCAACAAACTACTATTTTGAAATTGAGAATGTGAAAGATTCTGAAAATTCGGAATATGAAAAAATCAATGCTGTTTCTCAAGGTAAACTTTTTTCCTTAATGAAAGAAACATTATCTTACTCTGAAACTTTTGCAAAAACAGGTGGAACTCATATTGTTTCCGTTTCAGATATAAATGGTATACTTGCTCACTATGAAGACATTTCAAGGCTATCGTCAATGTTAAAGTGTGCAGGTTACATAGTGGACCAAGGGATAAAAAGAGAAACGATAGTTTTTACATCAGGAAGGATTAATTATTCTCTCGTTGAAGTTGCAAACAAAATGAATTCAAAAATTATTGTTTCACAATCTGCTGTTTCGACCCTTGCAGTAAAGTTGGGAGAAGATTTAGGAATAACTCTTGTAGGTTTCATGAGAGTAAACCGTTTTAATATCTATACACATCCTGAAAGAATCACTTACTAAAATAAAAACAAAAATACTGTATAATATCAGTTGATGGAAATACATCATATACCTGTTTTATTGAATGAGACAATTGAATTATTAAATTTGAAAGAAGACTCAATTGTTGTAGATGCAACCCTTGGAGAAGGTGGGCATTCTGTTGAGATTCTGAAGAGAATTCCAAAAGGGCTTCTTATAGGCATTGATATGGATTATGAAACAATCGAAAGAGCCCGCAAAAGACTGCTTGAGGTAGGAGATAACTTCATAATAGTTCCTGGTAATTTTAAGGAAATTACAACTCTTGTTCTTCCGCACGCTAAAAATGTAACACACATTCTTGCTGATTTAGGTGTTTCTACTCTTCAACTTGAAGATGAGTCAAGGGGCTTCTCATTTATGCGTGAAGGCCCCCTTGATATGAGAATGTGCAGACCATGTACAAGATACACTGCTTATGATATCGTTAATAATTTTTCAGAGGATGAGTTAAGAGACATTATTTTATACTATGGTGAAGACCCATTTGCTTATAGGATTGCAAAAAGAATTGTTGAAGAAAGAAAAAAACATCCGATTGAGACAACGACACAACTTGCAGAAATTGTAAAAGGTGTTTATCCCAAAGGGTACTACAAGATTCATCCAGCAACAAGGACATTTCAGGCGCTCAGGATTTACATAAATAGAGAAATGGACAACCTGAAAGGCTTTTTGGAGAATGCACCGAAGTTATTGCTTCCTCAAGGAAGAATTGCGGTTATTACCTATCACTCGCTTGAAGATAGATTGGTAAAACTTTCATTTAAAAACAATCCAAATCTTAAGTTGGTTAATAAGCATGTAATAAAGCCCTCAGAAGAGGAAGTTTCAAAGAATAGGCGTGCTCGAAGCGCAAAATTGAGAGTTGCGGAGAAAGTCTCATGAAAATGAAGACTACGACTTTGCTTTTAGTGTTACTTTTATTAATTCTCATATATAGTGTTTTATTTTTTACAACGGTTAAAGTAAAAAAAGAAATAGCAAATCTCAACTCAGAAATTGAACAAATACAAACTCAGAATCAAAAACTCGAAGCGATATACCTACAACTACAAGACCCTATTAGGATTGAAAAAATTGCAAGGGAAAAACTTAAAATGAGCGAGGTAAAAAGATTCTATGTCGCGGAAATCCCTGCAAAATAGTGAAGATATTTTTAAGAAAAGGCTTTTAATTGCGTTTTTGATTTTCTTATTGTTGTTTTTGTCGTTTATAGGCAGAGTAATAGACCTTACTATTTTCAGCAGGGGAAAATTGCTTTCTGAATTTGCACCACAAGTTGTTCCAAGCTACGATATCTTAAGAGCAGAACGTGGCGAAATTCTCGATAGAAATGGCGTCAAGCTTGCAACAAACGAACTAACTTTTGAATTAGATATAAACCCGAATGTTATCTCAAACGATACCCTTCAAAAATTGAGAAATATCATAAAAGGTGATCTTAAATTTGAAAATGAGGAGTTAAACAGAATCTTCAGTGCAAAGTCTTATGTGCTTGTTTCAACTTCTGTTTCAAAAGAAACGAAGGATAAAATCGATTCGCTCCATATCCCAGATGGTGTTGTTTTTACTAAAACTTACAAGAGAGTGTATCCCTTTGGAGAAATTACAGCACCTCTTGTTGGGATTGTAGGGGCTGACGGCGTTGGGCTTACAGGTATTGAACTTTCAATGGATGATTACCTCAAAGGGAAAAATGGGAGGTCCTTTAGAACTTTTAATTTTGCAGAGCCAGATTTATTAGGTGCTCCAACATATATTTTAGAACCCGTTAAAGGCGACAGTGTTAAATTAACCATAGACATAAATATTCAGTCAGAGGTTTACGAACTTGTAAAAAAGTATGTAGAGGAGTTTAACGCAAAGAGTGGTTTTGCTATTGTTACAGATCCAAATACAAATGAAGTTCTTGCCATGGTATCTTATCCTTCATTTGATCCAGCAAATATTGAAAAAATAGTTCCAAATCTTCCAACAACATTTAATTATGAACCCGGATCAATTATGAAACCCATTGTGGCACTTGCAGGCTTGGAAACGGGAAAACTTAAGCCCGATGATGACTTTTACTGTAGTGGTTCGATAAAAGTAAAAGATAGAGTTATCTCGTGCTGGAAAAAGCATGGCAGTGAGCATGGGCTTACGGATATTCTTGTAAATTCATGCGATGTTGCGTTTGCACAAGTTGCACTAAAGATCCAAAAAGACCCACTCCTTAATTACTTCAGACTTTTCGGTTTTGGAGAGCCAACTCAGATTGAGATTTTTGGCGAAGAGAAAGGTTTAGTGCCATCTTCTAAAGATATTGGAGATGTAGAATTGGCAACTATGGGATTTGGACAGGGTATTGCAGTTACACAGATTCAAATGGTCTCGGCGCTTAATACAATAGTGAATGGAGGCAAACTCTACACGCCACATATTATAAAGGAGGTTCTTGATAACTCGGGTAAAATTATTTATTCATCGACCCCGATCTTGAAGAGGACAATTGGAAGTAAAACAAACCTTGACCTTATTAAGAGCGCTATGGTTGATGTTGTTGAAAAAGGCGCACCAAAAGCAAGAATTGAAGGTTATAAGGTTATGGGGAAAACAGGAACAGCCCAAAAGATAAATCCAACTGGTGGGTACTCTCACTCAAAACTCATCTACAGTTTCTTTGGCGCAATACCATACCCAGATCCATCAGTCTCTGTTATAGTATCCATAAATGAAACGGCAATACCTCAATACTCAACAACAGTTTCTGCACCACTTTTTTCTGAGATTGGAACATTTCTTGTAAAATATTTAAGGATTGGGAAATGAATGGGAGAGTTTTAAAAGAAAATTTTAAAGAGTTTGAGATTTACGGAAATCTCGATGCCGAGTTTCATTCGATAAAGACTGACTCAAGGAAGGTTGATAAGGGTGACCTATTCGTTGCACTAAAAGGAGAGAATACAGACGGACATGAATTTGTATTGGATGCGTTGAAAAATGGCGCAGTTGGTGTAATTGTTGAAAAAGAAGTAAAAGTGCCTGAAGACATACTTGTTATAAAAGCCCCGGATGCAAGGGAAGCATTTGCAAAAATTTCCTCGTTATATTTTGGAGAACCCTCGAAGGATCTAAAGATAGTTGGTGTTACAGGTACAATGGGTAAAACGACAATAACATATCTTCTATATAGACTTTTTAACTACTCAGGCATTCCTTCGGGATTTATTGGCACAATTGGACTCGGAATAAAAGATAGTTTTTCCCTAATAGATCTTGAGCCACCAACAACGCCTTTTCCTTTTGACTTACACAAATATCTTAGGGATATGCGCGATCACGGAGTTAAATATGTGTTTATGGAGGTTTCTTCGCACGGGATTAAGGATAAAAGGATTTATGGCATAGACTTCTATAAAAAAATTCTTGCAACTATGGGCATCGACCACATCGATTATCATAAATCGCCTGAAGATTATATAGATACAAAGGTATCCTTTTTTAAAGGTGTAAAGTCTCCCATCCTCAATGGTGATTCACTTTTTATAGATAGATTTATTGAAGTTTCTGATTCGCCTATATTCTATGGCAAGGGCAATTCATTTGACTTTTCTTTTTCTTCTATTTCTCAAAAAGGCACTTCTATTTCTTTCGATGTGTATAGAGGGGAATACTTCCTGGGCTCAATATTTTTACCAATTTTAGGGGCTTACAATGCATACAATTTTTTAGCAGTTCTTTCATTTGCAATGTTAGAAGGCATTTCTTTTAGCGATATAAAGGAGTTTGCGAAAACCATCTCAATTCCTGGTAGAATGGAGATATACAACTTTAACGGCATAAATGTTGTTATTGACTATGCGCACAATCCTGAAGAAATCGAAAGTGTCTTACAAAGTTTGAAAAATTTAAATGGACGCCTTATTGTAGTCTTTGGTGCAGTAGGGACATCGGACAAAGAAAAGAGAATTTTAATGGGAAAAACTGTTAGTAAGTATGCAGATTTTTGCGTGGTTACTTCAGATGATCCGCGAGGACATGATATTAACGAAATAATAGACGATGTTGTAAGTGGCATTTCTATTGACAATATTGTTTTACAGGATAGAAGAGATGCTATAAAGTATGCGCTTAAAAAAGCAAGGAAAGGCGATGTAGTTGCGATTCTTGGAAGAGGTGTTGAATCAAAAATGCGGCTACCGGAAGGCAAGATTATAAGTTTTAGAGATATCGATATCGTAAGAGGTGTATTCAATGAAAATTGAACTTAATGAGTTATTTAAGGATATTCGCCACTCTGACTTTGCTTTTCCTTACGAACACAATAACTTTGTCGTTGACTCAAGAATAGTAAAACCAAACGATATTTTTATTGCGTTAAAGGGAAATAATACCGATGGTCATAATTTTGTAAATGATGCGTTTAGTAGAGGGGCAATTCTTGCAGTCGTTGAGAGGGATGTTGAAGCAATTGGTCCTGTTGTTAAAGTAAATTCTACTGTTGAATTTATAAAGCACCTTGGTGATTTTGCACGCAGCAAAGTTAACTCTGCTATTTTTGGTATCACGGGAAGTGCAGGTAAGACAACAACGAAAGAGGGTTTGTACCTTGCACTTTCTAAAAAATTCAATGTAAGGAAAACAGAAGGAAACATAAATACAGACCTTTCGCTCCCCCTATTTTTTGCTAATGATGTTACGAATCTTGAAGACTTTATTATTGCCGAGATGGGCATTCAAAAGCCTAATGATATGGATACCCTTTTAGATATTGTTAAACCTCATTATGCAATAATTACAAATATTGGTGACTCTCACCTTGAGTATTTAGGTGATAGAAATGGGGTTCTCAAGGAGAAGTTTAAACTTGTTAAGTTCGTTTCAGAAAATGGAGGCGTTAGTTTTATAAATGGAGACGACCCGCTTTTAAAGGCATCTTCAGTTGGAGTTAAAGGAGTTTTTACTGTTGGCTTTAACGAAGGAAACAATTTTAAAATGTCAATTTTAGAAGAAAACCTCGACTTTATGAGATTGAGGGTGAATGTTGAAGATAGAGTTTTTGATTTTGCAGTTCCATATAATGGATTTGCATACAATGTTGGACTAATTTTTGCAGCATCAATCTATGTTGGAGTTGATCCAGACTATATTGTTTCTGCTCTTAAGGAATTTAAACCGTATAAAGGTCGTGGAGAGAAAATTAAAAGAGGAACAATTACAATAATTGACGATACTTATAATTCAAACCCTGTCTCTATGAACCTTGCTCTCAAGAGGCTTAACGGAATTAAGAATCCGATTGTTTTAATACTTGGCGATATGCTTGAACTTGGCGAATCTTCAAAATCACTTCACGAAAATGTTGGAAAGGAAATTGCAAAGATAAAACCATATATGCTAATAACCTATGGTAGTTTCTCCAAATTTATGCAGGATTATGCAGTTGCAACAAAAAAGTACCACTTTGATGATAATGCTTCCCTTATTGATTTTTTAAATTCTTTTGATTTTCCAGAAGATTCAGTGTTTTTAGTAAAAGGTTCTCGTGGAATGAAGATGGAGCAGTTTGTTGAAGCGCTTCTCAGGAGGTATAGCGATGAAAATTGAGGGTATGCTTCTTATTTCACTTATTGTTGAGTTTTTTGCGCTTTTCTTTTTAGAGCGAAGCCTCATAAATTTTCTCAAAAGTAGAAATCTTGTTCAGCATGTCCGTGAAGAATTGATTGAATCACACAAAAAGAAAGAAGGCACACCTCGTGGTGGAGGTGTTATCTTTTTGGTTTCAATAATTTTTCTCCTTCCTTTATTTTTTGTTTCACATTTTTCTTCTGAAACAATGAGGCAATTTCTTTTTGTTTCTATTTCTTCAACATTTTTTGGGCTTATAGGGCTTATTGATGATGTACTAACCTCAAGAAAATCCTCATCAATTGGTTTGTCGATAAGTCAAAAATTAATTTTATTTACGATAGGAAGCATTGTTATTTTCTTCTTCTTCAGAAATCTATTTACTTTTGAGACTGTCTTTTTAGGTTTTCATTTAAAATTTTCTCCGTTTTTTTATTTTGTACTTTTTATTGTAATTATGGTTGGCTCTGTTAATGCCTTTAATCTCACGGATGGAGTAGATGGCTTGCTTGGAAGTGTTTCAAGTATAATGCTTTTAACGTATATAGTGCTTTTTTATCTTATGAAAAACTCCTTAATTTTTGGTTTTGCTATAACCCTGCTTGTCTCAGTACTTATATTTTTGTGGTTCAATAGTCCCAAGGCATCGATATTTATGGGAGATTTGGGGGCATCATTTTTGGGTGGAGCGATTGCTTCGCTTGCAATAATTTCTAAAACCGAATTGTATTTACCATTTGTTGCAATTATACCGGTAATTGAAGCGATTTCTATTTTTATTCAGATTGCATACTTCAAGGCAACCCATGGGAAGCGTGTATTCAAAATGACCCCTATCCATCACCACTTTGAAATTTTAGGATGGAGTGAGGCAAAAGTCGATTACAGATTTAGTATAATAACAGCATTTATGAATATAATTGTAATTGTTTTGAAAATTTTAGGATTGTGATTGGAGGTAATAGATGAAAATACTTGTTGTTGGTGGAAGGAAGTCAGGTGTATTTGCAAGTATTCTTGCAAAGAAGCACGGATTCGATGTTTATCTAACAGAGTTAGCGGACAACCATGAGGTAAGGTCTTTCGAACCTCTTCTCAAGGAGAACAATATTCCTTACGAAATAGGCAAACATACTTTCCACAAATCTAAAAATTTTGACCTTGCAGTAGTTTCTCCTGGAATCCCGATGATCGCTCCCATAATAAAGGAACTGCAATCAGAGGGCGTTAAAATAATAGGAGAACTTGAATTTGCAAATATGTTTGCACCAAACACAAAGGTTATAGCAATCACAGGAACAAACGGAAAAAGTACTACAACTGCCTTAACGGGACACATTTTTAAGTTATATGAACCACGAACGGTTGTTGGGGGAAATTTAGGTACTCCTTACGCTGAATTATTGCTTGAAAACCCGGATCCCAAATTTGCAGTTATTGAAACAAGTTGTTTCCAACTTGAGACGATTGAGCAATACCACCCTGTTGTTTCTGTTTTTCTCAATTTCACAGAGGATCATCTTGATCGGTATAAATCAATGGAAGAATACTTAGAGGCAAAGAAACGCATTTTCTTAAATCAAAACGAATCCGATTTTGCAGTGCTTAATTACGATGACGAAGTAGTTAAAAACCTTGCAGATAAAGTAAAGCCAAAGGTTTATTTCTTCTCGCTCAAGGAAAATGTTCAAAGTGGAGCGTATTTAAAAGATGACAAGATTTATTTTAAAGAATCAAAAAATGCTAAACCTGTTGAAGTTATAAGAAGAAGTGAAATTCCACTTTTGGGGCTTCACAATGTGCAAAATACACTTGCAAGTGTCGTTTCTGCTCTTGTTATGGGCGTCCCATTAGATGTGGTAAGAAAGGGCATAAAAACCTTCAAGGGATTACCGCACAGGCTTGAATTTGTAAGGGTTGTTGATGGTGTAACCTACATAAACGATTCAAAGTCCACTACTCCCGACTCAACAATCAAAGCGCTTGAATCTTTTGAGAATAAAGTAATTCTTATTGCAGGTGGCAGCAGCAAGAATAACGATTTTACACAACTTGCAAAAATGTTTAAAGGAAAAGTGAAGTTTCTAATCCTCTTAGGGCAAACAGCACCACAACTAAAAGAGGCTTCAATAAAAGCAGATTTTCATGATTTTGCTATCGTTAATAGCTTGAAAGAGGCAATTGATTTTGCAAAGAGTATAGCAAAGCCAAACGATATAGTATTGCTTTCACCTGCTTGTGCAAGTTTTGATATGTTCAGGGATTTTGAGGATAGAGGAGACCAGTTTAAAGAAATTGTGAACTCTCTATGAAAAAAATACTAAATGCCTACACTACACCACTTTTATTCCTTACAGTTTCCCTAAGTTTGTTCGGAATAATTGTGAGTGGAAGTTTAAGCATAGTTTATCCAAACTTGATTTTAAGACAAATCGTATCTGTTATCCTTGGTTATGCTTTAATGATATTCTTTGCGTTCTTTAACCATAGGAAACTTGCTTCGTTTGCTAAAATTGCATACATAGTGCTCGTCCTCTCTTTGGTTTATTTGCTTTTTAGTAAAGGTAACTCAAGATTTATTTCTATTGGAATATTTTCAATACAGCCATCCCAGTTTGCATACATTGTTATTTCTCTTCTAATTGCACGCATATTCAGGGACAAGATTGATGAAGAACAAATCCCCAAGGTTTATGCGATTATCTTTGCACTTATTGTTCTTGTTTCAGCGCTTATTGCCTTTGAGCCCGATATGGGGAGCGCAGCACAGTTTTTCCTCACGGGATTTTCTTTACTTTCAATTATTGGGATGCCACTTTTTGAGTTCTTCTCCTTCTCTTTGCTTTCACTTTTTGGGGTTATAGCAATGATTCCTCTTAATAAAGAGTGGCATAGGAGGGTTGTTGCATTTTTGAATCCATATGCGCATGCAAGTGACGAAGCATTACAGACACTTCAATCACTTAGAGCCTTTGCTCGTGGAGGGATTACAGGCGTTGGTTTTATGAAGGGAATTTTTAAATATCCTTCAGTTTTACCAGTTTCTATTTCAGATTTTATTTTGCCTGTAATTGGTGAAGAGTTTGGGGCGGTTTTTGTAATCCTTCTTATCCTTGCGTATCTTGGGATCATATATTTGGGATTTAAGATAAGTTACGATGCTCGTTCGATTTTTTCAAGAATACTTGCGTTGGGGTTAACATTGGGAATTGCATGGTTTGCAGTAATTAATATTGCAGTAAACTTAGGTCTTATGCCGACAACTGGTGTTCCGCTTCCTTTTATTAGTTACGGTGCTAATAATATGCTTGCAAATTTTATAGCCATTGGGATTCTAATTAATATCTCAAGAACAGAGGTTGAATGATGAAAATTCTTGTTGCAGGAGGAGGCACAGGCGGGCACATATATCCTCTTATCCCCATAGGAGAAGAATTACGTTCAAGAGGTCATAATGTATTTTTTGTTGGAAGGCGTGGAAGTATTGAAGAGACTGTTGCAAAAGGGAACAACTTTGAGGTTCGTTATATAGAGGCATCTCAATTTGACTTGAGTGTTTCAAAACTTTTCAAGTTTGTTATTTCTTCTACTAAAGGTTTTTTTGATGCGCTAAGAATCGTTAATGAAATACATCCTGATGCAATTTTGGGTGGTGGTGGATATGTTTCCCTTCCCGTTCTTATTGCAGGAATTATTAAAGGAATTCCTATCTATCTTTACGAACAAAATACAATTCCAGGAAGGACAAACCTCATTTTTAAGAATTTTGCAAAGAAAGTTTTTCTTGGATTTGAAGATGCAAAAAAGTACTTTTTAGATAAGGGAGTATTTACTGGAAACCCTGTTCGAAAAAATGTAATCAGCGTTGATAAAGATAATGCGCTTAAATTTTTTAATTTTGAGAGGAAGTTTACACTTCTTGCTTTTGGGGGAAGTGGTGGTGCATACAATCTAAATAAAACTATATTTTCTATAATCCCCGAACTTTTAGATAAAGATATACAGGTCATATTTATTACGGGCACGAAATTTTTCGAAGAGTTTAATGGAAAAATTGAGCACAAAAACTTAAGAATATTTCCTTATCTAAACGAAATGGGTTATGCATATGCGGTTTCATCTATTGCTGTAACAAGGGGCGGGGCAATGACTCTTACTGAATTAATCCTTAACGATATTTACTCGATTGTGGTTCCTTTTCCGTATGCAAGGGATAATCATCAATTTTACAATGCGAAGTATTTTGAAAATTTTGGTTGTGTGAGTGTTATTGAAGAGAAAGATCTTAATAAGGAAATATTAATGCAAAAAATAGTAGATTTTAAAAACAATTTTCATATAATAAAAATGGATTGCTCTGCAAATTATCCAAAGGATTCAGAGAAAAAAATTGCAGATGTTTTAGAGGAAGGTAAATGAAGAAAGTGCTTTTGCTTGGAGTGGCTGGAGTTGGAATGAAGCGCCTTGCAGAGATTTATGTGGCGCTCGGATATAGCGTTTACGGGATCGATGTAAAGGAAAACGAAACAACCCACTATCTTAAAGGGCTTGGTGTTGATATAAATCCAAAGGAATTTGGAGTTGATCCTTCAATCGAAAAAGTAGTTTATTCGTCTGCAATTCCCTTAGACAACCCCCATATTCTGAAAGCAAAAGAACTTGGGATTCCTGTTGAGAAGCGTGGCGAAGCACTTGCAGAACTTTCGAAAGGGTATAAAAGTATAGTGGTTGCGGGAACCCATGGAAAAACAACAACAACATCTCTTATTGCCGAAGTAGTCGGAAAGAAATTCCTTTCAAATGCCTACATAGGAGGAGATCACTATAAAAACTCTCGGTTTCTGGAACATGCGGAGTATTTCGTAATCGAGTCAGATGAAAGCGACAAAACTTTTCTTCTTTTAACACCTGAAATCGGAGTCGTAACGAATATAGACAAAGATCATTTGAATGCATATGATTGGAGTTTTGATAAACTTAAGGATGCATTTTTAGAATTTATGAAAAATTCAGGAAAATTGGTCGTTAACCGTGATGATGCAAATGCCTTTGAGGTTTCTAAGCTCCTTGATAAGAAAGTTTACTATTATAGTCTTAAAGATACTTCTTTTGATGCACACATTCTTGATTATTCATTCGAGAAAGATGGCACTTCATTTATGGCTCAAGTTTTTGGAGAGAAAACTCCTTTAATAAAAGTTCACACGTTCGGAGAGCAAAATCTTTCAAATATCCTTGCAACAATTCTTGTTGGAAGGATTCTTGGTGTGAATTTTTCCGAAATAGAATCCGCCTTAAGCAATTTTACTATGCCTAAAAGAAGGCTTCAATACATTGGCAATGTAAGGGGAGTGACTATTTTTGATGACCATGCCGATCATCCAACAGAAGTTGAAGCAACATTAAAGGCAATTAGGTCACATAATCCCAATGCTTCAATTATTGCCGTTTTCCAGCCGCACCGTTATACGCGTGTATTCTCTCTAAAAGAGGAAATTGCAAGGCCTTTTTATCTTGCAGACTATGTGATTGTTCTTCCGATTTATACAGCTTTTGAAAACCCCATAGAAGGTATCACTAACGAAAGGGTTTTTGATTGGATAAAGACTTTAAACCCGAATAAAAATGTATTCTTTGCATCTAATTTTGAAAGCGTAGGAACATTGGTTTCTCGAATTGCAAAGGCAGGAGATGTAGTTGTAACCCTTGGACCAGGTGATGTGTATTTGGCTACAGAACAAATAATGCTAAAATTAAGAGGAGAAAGATGAAAATACAGGAAAATGTTAAAGAACTTATAAAAGGCAGAGTGTATTTTAATGAACCAATGTCAAATCATACCTCTTTTAAAATAGGAGGTCCTGCGGAAATTTTAATTATTCCCTCAGATATTGACGACCTTAAAAGAATACTCGAATTTGCAAGACGAGAAAAAATTCCAGTAACCGTAATTGGTAACGGCACAAATATTCTTGTTTCGGATGATGGCATTGAAGGAATTGTAATTAAGATGTCTGAAGGCTTCTCGAAATTGGTATTTGATAACGATATTGCTTTAGTTGAGGCTGGTGTACCATTGCAAAAACTTATAGAAGACGCCTCAAAAAGAAATCTCGGGGGATTTGAGTTTGCTTTTGGTATACCAGGTGCCTTTGGTGGGGCTGTTGCAATGAACGCAGGAACTAACTCACATTATATAAGCACAAGGATTGAATATGCGGATGTAATGGATTATAACGGGAAAATTTACAGATTTAAACATGACGACTTCCATTTTGATTATAGATACTCAATCTTGCAGGAAGAACCTCTTATTCTTTTGAATGCAGTTGTAACATTCGAAAGCAAGCCTTATGATGAAATTTTACATGAAAGAGAGGTAAGCCTCAGGGGAAGGTTTGAAAAACAGCCGTACAATTTGCCGTGCGCAGGAAGTGTTTTTAAAAATCCACCCACAACTTATGCAGGTAAAGTGCTTGAAGAGGCAGGATGTAAGGGTCTCAGATTTGGGGATGCCTTGATTTCCGAGAAGCATGCTAACTTTATTGTTAATCTTGGGAATGCAACAGCACAGGACGTGGTAAACCTTATAAGAGAAGCCCAGTTAAGGGTGTATAAGCACAAGGACCTTATCCTTGAACTTGAGATAAAACTTGTGGGAAAATTTAAAAACTTGAACTTGCTTGAGAGGAAGAAATGAGTATAAGAGTGCTTGTTCTTTACGGAGGTAAATCCTCCGAGAGAGAGATATCCATTAAAAGTGGAAAAGCAATTAGTAATGCTCTTAGAGCAAAGGGATACGATGTAATAGAACACGATTTTCAAAACCATATTGAAGATGTTGTAAAAGAAACCAAGCCCGATGTTGTTTTTATTGCACTGCACGGAAAATATGGCGAAGATGGAACTGTGCAAGGTGCTCTTGAACTCTTAGGTGTTCCTTACACAGGCTCATCTGTTTTTGCAAGTGCTCTCTGCATGAACAAACTTTTCACAAAATTTATGTTCAGGGAAATTGATGTTAAAACTCCATCATTTGCTTATTTTGTAAAAGACAATGCATTACCTTATTCGTATGTATCGGAACTTTTAGGCAATAATACACTTGTTATTAAACCTGTTGATCAAGGCTCTACTATTGGGGTAACAATAGCAAAAAACGAAGAAGCATACAATGAAGGTCTTGCAAAAGCCTTTGAACTTAGTAATCTTGTTATCGTTGAAGACTACATTAAAGGAACTGAAATTACCGTTGCAGTTATTGGGAACTATCCTGATATTCATGTTCTTCCAGTTATTGAAATTGTTCCTGCTCACGAATTTTACGATTTCGAATCCAAATATATCCCCTCGATGTCAAAACACATAATTCCAGCAAGAATAAGTCCTTACCAAAAAGCACTTGCAGAAGAATACGCAAAGAGGATTTACAAGGAATTTGGTCTAAGAGATTTTGCGCGTATTGATATGATTGCAAACTCTAACGATGTATATGTGCTTGAGGTTAATACAATTCCGGGATTTACTGAAACAAGCCTTGTTCCAGACGCAGCAAAAGCAGAAAACATATCCTTTGAAGACCTGGTTGAGTTTATAGTGCAGGAAGTCCTTCAAAGGAAAAAGTGAAAAAGATTATATTTTTATTTGCGTTTGTAGTTTTGGTTATCTTCTTTTTTGCTTACCCTATTTTTGTTTTAGAAAATAATGTTAGTATTTCTTCTAATGTCCCCATAGAAACCGACGCTATTTTAAGAAAAATCGGCATTTTTTATCTGGGGATTTTGCCAAAAAAAGATGTTCAATTTGAAAGATCCCCTTTTAAATTAAAAATAGTCTATAACGAAAAAACTTTAATCAATGTGAGGTTTAAAGACGGAGAATATGGTTTGACAGAAAATGGATTCTTAATTAGTAAAGGCGAATCAGGTTTGCCTCTTGCAATTGCAAATTTTTCGCATTCATCTTACAATAAAGAAATTGGGGATTTGTTTTTGTATTTTAAAAATAAAGATTTGCTTGATGTTGTAAAAAGTTTTGAAATTTTTGATGAAAGTATTGCATTTGTAGATAAAAATGGGATTTTTGTTATAATGGGTAAAGGGGATTACGATTTGAAGATGAAGGAGTATTTTAAAACTACTGAGATTGTTTTTAAAGATTTAAAAAAAGTGGAGAAAATCGACTTGAGATTTAATTTGCAAGCAGTAATAAAATGGAGGGAGAATGGATAGAATCGTTTCGGCACTCGACCTTGGCAGCCAAACTATAAAGTTTCTTATAGGGGAACTGAGTGATGGCAATGCCTCAATTATTGGTGTTGGAACTGTCCCTTCCAAAAGTGTAAGTAAAGGTGTAGTTATTGATTTGAATAAGGCATCGGAAGCGGTAATGCAGGCAAAAAAAGCCGCAGAGACAATGGCAGGGAAAAAGGCTCAAAATGTTTATGTTTCGGTTTCAGGAACCCATATCTTTTCTCTTAATAATAAAGGAAGCATAATTGTATCTAAGGAGGGAAGGGAGATTTCCAAAGATGATATAAAAAGGGTTGAGGAATCTGCAAGAGTTCTTTTGCTTCAAGCAAATCAACGAGTGATTCATTCGATTCCAAGGCAGTTTATAATTGATGGGCAAGGTGGCATAAGAAATCCCATAGGAATGTCAGGCATTAAACTGGAGGAGGAAGTTCATATTGTTACAGGTTCTTCAACGGTCCTCTACAATATTGAAAAAGTAATCTCTATGGTTGCTCTAAAGAAAGAGGCTTTTGTCCTTCAATCCCTTGCATCATCTCTATCAACTCTTAAGGAACAGGAGAAGGAACTTGGAGTTGCTCTTGTAGATATAGGTGCAGGAACAGGCGACATTGCGGTTTTTGTTAATGGAGCGATTGCACATACATCTGTACTTCCCATTGGTGGCGAATATATAACAAAAGATATTGCCTACGCTTTGCGCATATCGCTTGACGAAGCAGAAAGAATCAAAAAGGACTTTGGATTCGCAATAACTAACGATGATACTGAAGGAAGTAATATTGAGGTTTCTCGTATAGGAACAGAAGAAAAACTGACAATAGACTCTTCATACCTTGCGGAAGTTATAACGGCAAGGGTTGATGAAATCCTGCAGGCGGTAAAACTTGAGTTAATAAAGTCTGGTTACTGGGGTGCCTTGCACTCTGGTGTTGTTTTTACCGGAGGCTGTTCAAAACTCAGGAATTTCGTAAAGAGAGCCGAATCTATTTTGGAAGTCCCTGTTAGGTTAGGTATTCCAAGAGGAGAATACACATTTTCAGATATCCTAAGCGATCCAGAATATGCAACTTCTATAGGCTTGATTCTTTATGCGCTTTCTGAAGGTAGCGAACAAAAAAGGCCAAGGAATCATTTCTCGGGATTTTCCTGGCTAAAAGATATATTTGAATAGGAGGTTTTTTATGTTTGATATGGATCCATGGAAGGCGGCGCAAGCAAGAATAAAGGTTTTGGGCGTTGGCGGTGGTGGAGGTAATGCTATAAATAGGATGATCGACGAGGGCATCGACGGTGTCGAGTTTATAGCGGTGAATACCGATGTCCAGGTGCTTTCACTTAACAAGGCAGAAAAGAAGGTGCAGATTGGCCCAAGAACAACTGGAGGGCTTGGTGCAGGAAGTTATCCTGAAGTTGGAAGAAAATCTGCCGAAGAAAGCAAAGATGAACTTAGAAAAGTTATAGAAGGGGCAGACCTTGTTTTTATTACTGCAGGTATGGGTGGAGGCACAGGGACAGGTGCAAGCCCGGTTATTGCTTCAATTGCAAAAGAGTTGGGAATTCTTACCGTTGCTGTTGTAACTCGTCCATTTACATTTGAGGGAAGACAGAGAATGCAACAAGCTGAGGAAGGAATAAAGGCTTTATTGCAGTTTGTTGATACTCTTATTATTATATCTAACGACAAACTCCTTAAAATAATCGACAAGAAAACGCCCATTAATGAGGCGTTCAGGATAGCAGATAATGTTCTTTTCTACGCTGTTAAGGGCATCTCTGAGATTATAACAAAGCCAGGACTTATAAATGTTGATTTTGCTGATGTAAGAACGACCCTTACAGGCGCAGGAAATGCATGGTTTGGAATTGGCGCAGGTAGGGGAGAAAATCGTGCAGTTGATGCTGCAAAACAGGCTATTTCGAGTCCGTTGCTTGAATATTCGATAACAGGTGCAACAAGGGTGTTACTGAACATTACAGGTGGGAAAAACCTGACACTTTACGAAGTTAACGAAGCCTCAACATTTGTAAGGGAGACTGTTGGTGATAACGCAAATCTTATCTTCGGGACAGTTCTTCAGGAGGATCTTGAGGATGAGGTAAGGGTTTCTCTTATTGCGGCAGGTTTTGACAAGGTCCAGGAAGAAAAGCCCAGGGAAAAGGTTGTCAAATTTGAAGAAAATTTTGATACAGGTGACTTTGAAATACCAGCGTTCTTAAGGAAAAGAAAACAGTAGTGAATGCAAAAGAAAATTGTAGTAATTATTGCAATCCTTATAATATTAGTCATTTTTCTCGGTCTTGCAAATGATGTAAGGTCTTTTATTAGAAAGAATATTGTTAGATTTTATGCTGTAAATTTGTCTTATTACGAAGTATATAGCGAAGTTAATTTTAAATTACTTTTTTGCGCAACTAATATTGTTGCACCCGACGAAGGTGATGTCCAGTTTCTTAGAGAGAATTTTGATTATGTGCAAAGAGGAGAAATTATAGCAATACTTTCTACAAAAAATGGTATCGTAGAAATTACTTCTCCTGCAAGTGGATACCTTTTAAAGGGTTTCGTGAATAAGGAATGCAAGAGCTTTAACGAACTTCTTTCAGTTAATAGCGAATTTAAGTTTGAGTGGAATTCAAGGAAAGATGTTAAAGTTGGTTCACCTTTTGCTTCAATTATTTTAAGCGATGCGATTCTTGCAATCCCATACAATGAGCAACCACCCGATACCATTAGTATATACATAAGCGATTTTGTAAAGGCTAACGCAGTGTTTGTTTCTAAAGACGAGAATTATGCATTTTACAGAATATCGGATTTTTTGCCTGAAATTTTTTCGATGGAAAAGCGTATAAAAATTTTAGATAGTATTGTTTATGGTTTTAAAGTTCCAAAGAATGCTATTGTTAAAAAGAACGGAGAAGATTTTGTTTACATCGTTAATGGAAATGTGATAAAAGACCTAAAAGTTAAAATTATTCAAGATGATTCAGGTCTTTTGTTAGTAAAGGTGGATGACCCTGATTTTAGTGAGTTTAAGTCATTTATAGTTGTTTTAACGCCGAAACTTTTCAAAGTTGGTGAAATTGTTGGTAATTTTTAGTGTAACCTTTTTGAATATTTTGCGTATATAGGAGAAAGGATTGGACGAAAGGAAGGTTTTAGAAAGGTTAAAAAATGGAGATGAAGTTGCTTTTAGGGAGTTTTTTGAATACTACTATGCAAGGATTTTTAACTATGCATATAGAAGGATTAAAATGAAAGATATTGCTGAGGATATTACTTCTGAAACATTTTTGAAATTTATAAAGTCACTTCCTTCGTTTGAATTAAGGGATGGATATCACATAGATACCTGGCTCTATGCAATTGAAAGAAATTTGGTAAGAGATTGGTTTAGAAGGAATCTTGGGAAAGAGACTCTTGACCTTGAGGAAAAGTTTGATAAGTACTATGAGCCAATTCTAAGCGACCCATATGAAACTTTCGCAAATGAGTATATAAACAAATTAGTAAGGGAGGCATTAAATTTACTTCCTGAGCAGTACAAAGAAATTATTAAATTGCGCTTCTATGAAAGGAAAAGCATTAAAGAGATAGCGGACATTCTTAACAAAACTGAAGATGCAACGAAGGTTTTACAGTATAGGGCGTTAAAAAGATTAAAAGAGATTATCGAGGAGATGATTAATGAGTAATATGGATGAAAAATTTGATGAATTTGATAAGGTGTTAGATAAGTTTTTGAAAGATGAAACACCTGATTTCAGTAAATTTACATCTCAGGATGTTGATGTCTTTGAAGTTGCAATGCTTTTAAAAGAAAAGAAACGCAATCCTCAAGAATCCAAAGAGAAAGTTTTTTTGAAAGCTCTCAGCTCTTTTAGAGAAGAGAAGGGTAAGGAAAACTCTTATATTTTATCTGTACTTTTAAAAATATTTGAAGTATTGTTTGATGTATCGCCTCTCAATAATTTTGAGCACCTAACTTTTGACCAGGTTTACAAAAGCAATGAAAAAACACTTTATCAAGTTAAGTTTTCTTTATATTTGCAATCTCGACAATTTCTGTATAATAATATATGGAGTTTGCAGTTACCATTAGGTTTTGAAAGTTTACATTAAAGGAGGTGAAAGTTGGCAAAAAACTTTCGAAAAGTTTCGTTAAAAAAACTAAAAGAAGAAGGAGGTATGAGGATGAAGAAAGTATTAGGAGTAGTATTGGCATTAGCAATGGTTTTAACGCTTTTTGCGGTAAGACCATTGCCAGTTTCTGCTGCAGGTTTTAAAGATGTACCTGCTGATTACTGGGCAAAAGACCAGATTGACTACCTCGTATCAAAGGGTGTTATTGCAGGTTATTCAGATGGCACTTTTAAGCCAGAAGATCCAGTAACAAGAGAGCAGTTTGCGAAAATGATTTGCATCGCAAAAGGCTTGAAAGAGGTAAAACCTGCAACTCCAACATTTAAAGATGTAGGGGCAGATCGTTGGTCATTTGGTTATGTTGAAGCAGCAGTAAAAGCAGGTTATATTAAAGGTTATGCTGATGGCACATTCAAGCCAGCAAACTCCATTACAAGACAAGAACTTGCGGTTCTTGGAGTAAGAGTACTTGGTAAAGAAGCAGAAGCAAATGCCTGGAAAGGCGAACCAATCGTTTGGGCAAATGACTGGAAAAAGATTGCATCGTGGGCAGTTGGTGCAGTAACTCTTGCATACAGACCTGATATCCAGATTCTTACCTATCACATGAAGGAAGGAACTGTTGACCCAACAATGGCAGCAACAAGAGCAGAATGCGCATTTGCAATCTATAAGATTATGGTTCCTCCACAAGTTGGCGGAACTGTTATTATTGGACAAACACAGGAACCTGATTCCTTACTTGGGTTTGCTACATCAATGACTGCTGCAATGAATATTGTAGCACAGTATCAGGATGGTCTTATTTTTGAATATCCGAATGGAACACTTGCACCACGTATGGCTCTTAATGTGCCTAACTTTAAGGATGGCACCTGGACAACGTACGATGTGAATGGGAAAACGTGGATGAAGACTACTTACTATCTCAGGAAGGGTGTAAAGTGGTCTGATGGAGTTCCTGTAAACTATAAAGATGATATTAACTTTGCAGTTTACGATATCATCCTTTCGGGTAAAATTCCTCAAATCCCAACAACCGACCCGTTTGATAAAATTGAAAAGATTGAATTTCCAGATCCATATACAATGGTTGTAACCTGGAAAGAAACAACACCGTATGCAAATGGTGGACTTCCAATTTATCCAAAGCACTTCTGGGCTTCAACCCCTCTTGAACAAATTACTTCATCAGATTTAGCAAATAAACCCGTTCACTGTGGTCCATATAAGATTGAACAGTGGGTTCAGGGTTCATATCTCTCCCTTGTTCCAAATCCATACTGGTTTGGTTGGGCTGGTTCAAAGCCACTTATACAAAAATTTGTTTATCAGTGGATACCAGATACAAATACAATGCTTATGAACGTCCTTGCAGGAAAACTTGACCTTACTCTCCTTGGTCTTGGTGTTAAAGAAGCAGCACAAGCAGAGAAGATTCCTACAATTAACGTTCAAAGAATCCCATCAGCCTACTGGGAGCACTTTGAACTTAATGTCACAGATCCAATTCTTTCAGATGTAAGAGTTCGTAAAGCAATTGCTTACGGTATTGACTATGATGACCTCAACAACCGTGTATTCTTAGGTCAAAGAAAGGTAGTTCATTGGCCATACATCGGTCTTTTAAACGAATACTACAGGAATCCAAAAGCAGTTCTTCCAGGTTATGACCCTGCGATGGCAAATAAACTTCTTGATGATGCAGGCTGGAAGATGGGTTCAGATGGTTACAGGTACAAAGATGGTAAGAAGTTAACTCTTGAACTTTCAACAACAACCCGTCAGGATAGAAAGGACGAAGCAACTGTAATACAAGCACAACTTAAGAAGATTGGTATCGACATCCAGACAAAATTCTTGTCTTCTACTTACTTCTTTGGTACATACACAACTCACAGAATGTTCCAAATTGCAATGTTTGCATGGGGTGGCGACCCACTTGATCCAGGTGGATTTACGCTCTATCACTCCTCACAAATCCCAACAGAAGCAAATAACTGGCAAGGTCAGAACTACATGGGTATTTCTGACCCAACCCTTGACGATGCAATCTACAAAGCAACTCACGAAGTTGACCCAACAGTCCGTCAGAAGAACTACTACATTGCAGAGCAAAGACTTGCAGATCTTGTTCCTCAAATTGGCTTGAACCAGTGGACTGATATCTTTACAGTAAAGAAGAATCTTGCAATGGCTGGTTTTGGATTTGTTCTTTCATCGACAATAACTTATACATACAACTCAGAACTCTGGTATTGGGAGAAGAAATAATATATAGTTTAGTGTGACTTTGCGGGGGCCTCCGCAAAGAGGCCCCCTATTTTTAAGGCAAGGAGGCTTAGGAAAAAGTGAGAAACTATCTTATAAGAAGAATTCTGCAAATGATACCGCTTTTTATAGGGGTTGCACTTGTTACATTTTTTGTTTTAAGTTTAGTTGGTGATCCTTTTAAGGAGATGCTGTTAAATCCAAGGATTAAGCCAGCGGATGTTGAAAGATTAAGACATGCCTGGGGGTTTGACAGACCTGTTTATATAAGGTTCTTTAAGTGGTTCTGGTCAATGATTACAGGCAACTGGGGTGTTTCCATTTTTGCAGGTGGTAAACCAGTAACGGAATTAATAGGAACTGCTATAAATTATACTTTAAGGTTTTCTATTGCATCATTAGTTATTTCTTTTGTTATTGCTGTTCCTATTGGTATTTATTCTGCACTTCACCAGTACACATTCTTTGATTATTTCTTTACTTTTATTGCATTTTTTGGTATGTCGATGCCGACATTCTGGTTTGGCTTTATTCTTATGATGATTTTTGGAGTTAGATTGGGTTGGCTTCCAATAGGAGGAGTAATGACTCCAGGAATTGAAACAGCGCCTTTTTGGGTAAGATTCCTGGACCAGTTGAAATATATGATTCTACCCGTGACTGTTCTTTCCCTTTTTGATATGGGTTCCTGGATGCGTTATGCAAGAAGTTCCATGCTTGAGGTTATAAAGCAGGACTATGTAAGAACCGCAAGAGCAAAAGGACTTCCTGAAAGGACTGTTATTTTTAAACATGCTTTAAGGAACGCACTTATTCCGATTATTACACTTTTAGGACTTTCCTTACCTGCAGTTATATCTGGCGCTACAATAACCGAAACTATTTTCAGCATTCCAGGTATGGGAAGGCTTACAGTTCAAGCAATGCTTTCAAACGACTATCCTGTTGCGATGGTTTGTTTGATTCTTGAATCCACCCTTCTTATAATTGGTAACCTTATTGCAGATTTACTTTACGCTGTTGTTGATCCTCGTATAAGGTACAGTTAGGAGGTATGATATGGCAGTTGAAGCGACAAAAGTAGAAGAAGTATTAACCGGTAGAGTTGAAACATACTGGTATCTTGTTGGGAAAAGATTAAGAAAGCACAAACTTGCAATGATTTCGCTTGTTGTATTGATTCTCATAATACTTGCTTGTGTTGTTGGACCCTATCTTTCCCCTTATCATGTTGCAGCACTTGGTTCAACTGAAGAAGTTATGCAGCCACCAAGTTTGAAACACCCACTTGGGACAGATGAACTTGGAAGAGATGTTTTGACGCGTCTACTATATGGTGGAAGAATTTCACTTTTGGTTGGATTTTCTTCAGTTTTTTCTGCTCTTGTTATAGGAATAATTGTAGGAGCATATGCTGGCTATTATGGCGGAATCCTCGATACTCTTCTTATGAGATTCACGGATATCATGTTCTCAATACCTGTTATGCCACTTTTAATCGTTCTTTCTGCTGTTATTCCTGGCTCTGGTGTCTGGAAAATTGTATTGGTCATTGCAATATTTGGCTGGATGACCGACGCAAGAATAGTAAGAGGAATGTTCCTTTCGTTAAGAGAAAATGAGTATGTTGAAGCAGCACGAGCGATAGGTGTTTCGAACAACAGAATTATCTGGAGACATATACTTCCAAATTCCCTTGCACCAATTATCGTATCTGCAACACTTGGTGTAGGTGGAAATATTATTTATGAGGCAGCACTGAGTTTCCTTGGCTTCGGTGTTATGCCTCCAACACCTTCCTGGGGAAATATGCTTCAAAATGCCGAGTATGCTATGGCGATTGCACCATGGCTTGTGTGGTCCCCAGGTATTGCTATGTTTATAACAGTTCTTGCTTTTAACTACCTTGGCGATGGATTAAGAGATGCTATGGACCCAAGGTTATATAGGTAGGTGAGAGATGGAAAGAGGAGAAGTTTTACTTGATGTAAGAGATCTTAAGACATACTTTTTTACAGATGACGGAGTTGTTAAGGCAGTTGACGGAATGAGTTTTACAATTCACAAGGGTGAAGTTCTCGGGCTTGTTGGAGAAAGTGGCTGTGGAAAATCGGTTGCATCAATGTCGATTATGCAGCTTGTTGATGTGCCTGGGAAAATTGTTGGTGGAGAAATTATCTTTAAAGGCGAAGACCTTGTGAAGAAAACACCAGAACAAATGAGAAAAATTAGAGGTGCTGAAATTGGAATGATCTTCCAGGAGCCTATGACCTCGCTTAACCCTGTTTATACTGTTGGCGATCAGATAATGGAAGCAATCTTAGTACACCAGGATGTAAGTGAGGAAGAAGCAAAGAAGAAAACAATAGAACTCTTGAGGCTTGTTGGAATTCCAGAGCCCGAGAGACGATTTAACCAATATCCACACGAGTTGAGCGGTGGAATGAGACAGAGGGTAATGATTGCAATGGCTATGTCCTGTAACCCCGATCTTCTTATCTCAGATGAAGCAACTACTGCATTGGATGTAACAATTCAGGCGCAAATCCTTGAACTTATGAAAGACCTCCAGAGAAAAACAGGAATGGCAATACTTTTTATAACTCACGACCTTGCTCTTGTTGCAGAAATGGCGAATTCAGTTGCAGTTGCATACACTGGAAAAATAGTTGAATATGGCGATGTGTATTCGATTTTTAAGCGTCCACGACATCCATATACCTATGGGCTTTTAAGTTCAGTCCCGAGTTTGAAGACTGAAAAGACAAAAACACCACTTCCAGCGATAGAAGGAATGGTTCCAAACCCGTACAGGATGCCAAGTGGCTGTCACTTCAACCCAAGATGCCCATTTGCAACTGAACGTTGTAGAAAAGAGATGCCAGAACTTGTTGAAATTGAACCAGGGCACCTTGTAAGGTGTTTCCATCCGGTTGCTGTGGAGAAGGAGGCTAACGCATGAAAAAATTACTTGAGGTTCAGAATCTTGTTAAGCACTTCCCTGTTTTGGGTGGTGTTTTTTCAAGGCCGGTAGGCTGGGTTAAGGCTGTTGATGACATAAGTTTCCATATTTTTGAAGGAGAAACATTTGGACTTGTGGGAGAAAGTGGAAGTGGAAAGACCACTGCTGGAAAAACAATAATTAGACTAATAGAGCCAACAAAAGGTAAAATTATCTTTGATGGCAAAGATATTACAAAACTTCCTGAAAGTAAATTGAGACCTATACGAAGGGAAATGCAGATTATATTCCAGGACCCCTATGGTTCACTTAATCCGAGGATGCCTATAGGTGAAATAATTCGTGAGCCCCTTCTGGTGCATCGTATTGGCGACAGGAAAGAGCAGGAAGAAAGAGTTGTTGAAATAATGAAACTTGTAGGGCTTCGCCCTGAGTATCTGAGAAGATATCCACACGAATTTTCGGGCGGTCAGAGACAGAGGATAGGTATTGCAAGAGCAATCGTATTAAATCCTAAATTTATTGTAGCAGACGAGCCCGTATCTGCACTTGATGCATCAATTCAGGCACAGGTTTTAAACCTTCTTCTCGAGTTACAGCAAAAACTTGCTTTAACATATCTGCTTGTTGCACATAACCTCGCTGTTGTAAGACATGTTTCCGATAGAATTGGTGTTATGTACCTTGGAAAACTTATGGAAGTTGCAGAGACAAAAGAACTATTTACAACACCTCTTCATCCATATACACAGGCACTTCTTTCTGCAATCCCCATACCAGACCCAGAGATAAAGAAGGAGAGGATACTCCTTCAGGGAGATATTCCATCGCCAATCAATCCTCCATCTGGTTGTAGGTTTAGAACTCGTTGCCGATTCGCAAAGGATATTTGCGCAGAAAAAGAGCCACCATTAATCGATGTTGGCTCAGGTCACTATGTTGCCTGCCACTTTGTAAAAGAGGGCAAAGTAGCAGAGTACTCAAAGTAATTTTTATAGATGAATTATTCTTCTTGAGGGGAGGAAACTCCCCTCAATTTTGCTCTTGACTAAAAATTACTTTTGTGTAAAATAGTTATGCACTTGAATCTGGGCCCGTAGCTCAACGGCAGAGCGGTTGGCTCATAACCAATTGGTTCTTGGTTCGAATCCAAGCGGGCCCACCATTTTTGGAGGAAATTATGTCATATCTTGAGAAACTTTACGAAATAGAAACTAAACTGTCCCTTACTAAAGCGAAGGAAAAACGAGTTAAAGAAATCGAAGAGGAACTCAATATTGAGGAACAGGTTAAAGAACTTTCAGGCGAAATTGATGAAATAAATCTTTCAAAATCTGGATTTGTAAAGAGAAAAAACGAGATTGAACGTGAAATTGAAGAAACTGAGCGTGAACTTAAAAGTATTCAATCTGCAATTGAATCGAACCAATTTAAGACACAAAAGGAATTAAAAGCAGCAAAGAAAACTGAGGAAAATTTAACTACAAAACTTGAGGAGTTGAAGAAGAGTCTTTCTTTTGTTGAAACAGAAATCAAGGAAAAAGACGATAAGATAAACGAAATTAACAACAAAATTAAAGAATTGAACAGCAGATACGAAAATGTTAAAGATGAGTACGAAAGACTCGAACGTGAAATTAAAGAAGAGAAAGGAACAATAGAAAAGGAATTTGAAAGCGTCCTTTCAAGTCTCCCAAGTGATTTCGTAAGGGAATACCTTTCTGTAAGAGAAGATTTTCCAGATGGCGCAATAACGGAAGTTGATCACGGTCATTGTGGAAATTGTGGCGTAAAGTTGTCTCTTGAAGCTGTTGAACTTTTGAAAGAAACAAAGGGCGACGCTATTATACGTTGCGAAATTTGTGGAAAAATACTATACTTAAAGATAGAATAGTTTTAAGCCTTAAGTAGGGAAGGTAGTCGCAGAAGGTTAACACCTTCTGAGGAAAGTCCGGACTCCTGAGGGCAGGGTGCTTGGGAAATCCAAGCGGGGGTGACCCCAGGGAAAGTGCCACAGAAAATAAACCGCCTTCCATTTGGAAGGTAAGGGTGAAAAGGCGGTGTAAGAGACCACCGGTAGTCCTGGTGACAGGGCTACGCATGGTAAACCCCACCCGGAGCAAGGCCAAATAGGGTAGCGAAGAGTAGCCCTCCTCATGCTACCGGGTTGGCCGCTTAGATAAATGACTACCACCTCGGTTTCGAGGTACAGAATCCGGCTTATTCTCTGCTTAAGGCTTTTAAAGTGTTGCAAATTTAAAAAGTTTTCATATAATTTATCGGGTCAATAAGTTAGGTTGTCGGGGCGTGGCGCAGTTTGGTAAGCGCACCTGCATGGGGTGCAGGGGGTCGGAAGTTCGAATCTTCTCGCCCCGACCACTACGGGATGTGGCCCAGTTTGGTTAGAGCGCTTGGTTCGGGACCAAGAGGTCGTGGGTTCGAATCCCACCATCCCGACCATTAACGAATAAGAATATGGAGGTAAGAGTGGAACAAGAGCGTGCGCCTTTATACGAAGCAGTCTCGAAATACATCAAGCGTAAAATGATTCCTTTCCATATGCCCGGTCACTCTCAAGGGAAAGGAGCACCGAAGATATTAAAAAGGCTCTTTGGCGACAAGTTTTTTGATTTCGATTTAACGGAAGTTTCAGGTCTTGATTATCTTCATTATGCCCAGGGTGTTATAAGAGAAGCAGAAAACCTTGCAAGTAGCCTGTATGGGACTGAGGCAACTATTTTCCTTGTTAATGGCACGACTGCTGGCGTTCATGCGATGATTCTTGATTCGGTTAGAGAAAATGAAAAAATAATAATAGGAAGAAATTCTCACAGGTCTGTTATTGGTGGAATTGTTCTTGCAAAGGCGAAACCAGTTTTTGTCCAGCCTGAGTTCAACGAGGAATTTGGGATTATAACTAATGTAACTCCAGAGTCGATTGAAAAGGCAATAAAGGAAAACCCTGATGCAAGAGCAGTTTTAGTAACTACACCAAACTACTATGGTTTACAGGGAAGGATAAAAGATATAATTGACCTTGCCCATGATAACGGAATGCGTGCGCTTGTTGATGAAGCGCATGGTGCCCATTTCCCCTTTAATCCAAAGTTTCCAAAATCTGCAATATATTTAGGTGCAGATTTGGTAACTCAGAGCGCACACAAAACGCTTCCAACACTTACTCAAACATCATTCTTGCATATACCATCTAAAGATGTGAATATAGATAGAATCGAACAAATATTGAGTATTATCGAGAGTTCAAGTCCTTCTTATATTTTTATGACTGCTCTGGATGTTGCAAGGCGTGAAATGGCTCTCCATGGAAAAGAAATGTGGGACAAAGCAATTGAAGTTGCAGAGTATGCAAGAGAGCGCATTTCACAACTTGATGGATTCAAAGTCATTACTGAAAAAATCGTTAATGGGAAAGATATTTATGCTTTTGACCCAATAAAACTCACAATCAATGTTCAGGAGTTAGGGTACTCGGGATTTGAGTTTGAGCACATTTTAAATAAGAATGGCATTGAAATAGAACTTGCAGACCTCCAGAATGTCCTCCTGTTTATCACAATTGGGACATCAAAGAGGGATATAGATACTTTAGTTTCTGTGCTTAAGAGAATAGAACCAAGAAAAGAGAAAAGCAGTGTTAGGATGCCAAAATTCCCTGAAGCGCCTCAGTTTGCAATGCTTCCTTTCGAAGCGTTCCAAAAAGAGTTTGAGGTTGTTCCTTTAAGAGAGTCTAAGGGAAAAGTTTCGTGGGGTATTGTTGCTCCATATCCGCCTGGTATCCCCGTTCTTGCACCAGGAATGATAATAAATGACGAATGTATAGAGTTTACGCAGGAGGTTTTTGAAAAAGGCGGTCTTGTTCAAGGGTCTATTAGATATGGAAGTGAAATTGCAATAAGGGTCGTGAAAGGAGAGTAACTATGCTTGAAAGAGACCTATTAAACACGGTAAGGGAGTTTGAAGAAGAAGGCGAAAAGATCCTTAAGGATGCAGAAGAAACCGTAAAAGCTTTGAGAGAAAACTACAAGAAAAAAATGCAGGAATTGAAGTCTGGGATGGAAGAAAAGTTAAATGCAGAAATTGAAAACTACAAAAGCATCCAGTTTAGCAATTTAAGAAAAGAAATCGATACTTTCAAAGCTAATTTTTTGAAAGAACTTGAGAATCTTGAGAAGCAGTCTGAGTTAAAAGAGCATGACCTTCTTCAAAAATACACAAAAGAGGTTTTAGACTATGGCAATAGAGAAGGTTAAAAAAGTTGCACTCATTGGAAGTGTAGATAAGAAAAAGACGCTTTTAGATACCCTTTTTGAATTAAATACATTCCATATTGAAAGCGTTTCCGAAGAAATTCTTTCAAATTACTCAAATTTCAAGGCATCAATTCCGGAGAAAACTTTTGAAGACGAACTTTATAAGATTTCTTCAATTCTTTCTGTATTCAAAGAGTTCAACCTTGATAAACGGGGTTTCATCCAGGGATTCTTACCTCAAGATTTTGATGTCGATATTGATGAATTTAACAGTGTTATAAATAATTTCAATCTTGATAAATTTTATAAAGAGATTATTTCGCTAAAAAATAGATTTCATGAAATTGAGGGAGAGAGTGCAAAACTCCTTGATGCTAAAAAGAATTTAATGGTTTTTTCAGGTTTCCCGTTCCAGTTTTCAATTCTCAAAGGGACAAAAAGAACCTCTTCTTTTATAGGCACAATAAAAACTAAAGAACTCGAAAAATTTAATAGCGATGAAAGAGCAGAAAACCTATTTGTGTATGTTTTTAGGTCTGACAAAAACAAAAGTATGATATTTGTTCTTTATTTAAATGAAAAGAGAGACATAGTTTTGGAACTTATCAAGGACTACTCTATTGAAATCTTAACTCCACCACAGGATTTTTCAGGGTACTTTGAAGAGGAAGCAGAAAGCATCGAAAAATCATTTAGAAAGCTTGAGGAAGAGCGTGGAATAATTACTTCAAAGGTAACCGAATTGTTTAAAGAAAAGAGAAACCTTCTAATTTTAGAAGATTATTATCGTTCGCTTTCACTTAAAGAAAAGTCAATATCTCATTTCCTTGAAGGAAAAACAGCCCTTGTTGTTAGGGGATATGTTAAAGAAAATCAATTTAATGAATTAGAGAGTATTGCAGATAAACTTAATTTTACAATGCTTGAACTTGAAACTGGACCTAACGACCTTATTCCTGTGAGCCTTAGAAATTCTATTATATTTAGGCCTTTTGAATTTCTTATAAGGTTATTTGGTTTACCTTCTTATAGCAATATAGATCCAACGATGGTTGTTGCTATATTGTTTACAACTTTCTTTGGTTTTGCGCTTGGAGATGCAGGATATGGACTTATCTTAGCGCTTTTTGGTCTTATATATGCAAATAAGTATAGGAAAAACATCGGAGCATGGAAATTCTTTATGATACTTTTCTATGGGGGTTTGATGTCTGTTGTGGTAGGGATTTTTACAAATTCCTTTTTTGGCAACCTTCTTCCCACATATTTCCCCAACTTCATTCTTACAAAAGTTATGTCAAAATTGATGATAATTGATCCTGCTTCACCTGACGGTTCAGTTAAATTTATGGTTCTTTCCCTTATTATTGGCTTTATATCACAAATGATCGGGATACTCATTAGTATAATAGTTAAAATAAAAAATAGAAGTTTCTTAGATGCAATTTTTAACGGTCTTGGGTGGCTTCTTTTCTTACCGGGACTTGTGCTGCTTGTTCTCGTTGGGACAAACCCAACTCTCAAGTTAATAGATAATATACTTCTTATAGGAGGGTTAATACTTATTCTTATTGGAGGCTGGATGTCCATAAGAACCCCTCTATTCAAGCCAATTGCAGCCCTTGTAAACCTGTATGGCATAAGAAGTTCTTATGGTATATCAGGTTTTCTTGGCGATTCCCTTTCCTATTTAAGATTGTTTGCACTTGGTTTAAGTTCTGGTATTCTTGCTTCGTCCTTTAATCTTATGGCAAAAGTAATTGGAGAAATGTTTGGACCTGTTGGAGTTTTAGTTACAATTTTGGTACTCCTTGCGCTACATTCGTTTGCCCTATTTATGAACATCTTGGGTGCCTTCATACACTCGATGCGTTTGAATTTTCTTGAATTTTTTGGTAGGTTCTATGACCTTGGTGGTTATGAATTCAAGCCCCTTGGGTTTGAATTTAAAAATATAAGATTAAACAAAAAACATGAGGAGGTTAGGTAAAATGAACGGAATTAACGGTGTAATGTTAGTTGCATTTAGTGCTGCTATTACTGCTGTAATGGGAGCAATTGGCTCCAGTATTGGAATTAGAAGAACAACTGCACATGCAGGTGGAGCTCTTTCAGAAAAGCCAGAACTTTTTGGTAAAATGCTTGTCGCTATGGCACTTCCAGGAACTCAGGGGTTCTATGCATTTGTTGTAATGTTCCTTATGCTTCAGTTCTTTGGCTTTATCGCAGGAACTCCAAAGGCAAGCCTTGCACAAGGCATTGTAATGTTACTTGTAGGAATTCTTATTGGATTTGTTGAATTTAAGACAGCACTTGACCAGGCTCATTCAGCAATAAGTGCGATTGACTTAACTGCAAAGAGACCTGAAGAAAGTGGCCGTGCAATATTACTTCCTGCACTTGTTGAAACATACGCTATTCTTGGACTTCTTTCTGGAGTTTTGCTTTCACTTTGGGTTTCAAAGGCAGTATTCTAATCGGATATGGGTATTGAAAAAGTTAGAGACCTCATAATCGACTCTGCAAAAAAGAAGGCAGATAAGATGATTGAGGCAGCAAAAATTGAATTAGAGAACGAGTTAAAAGAGTTCGAAAAGACTCTGAACGAAGAATATGAAATAAAACTAAATAAGACTAAGAAGGAAATTGACAAGGAAATAGCACGAGAAAAAACTATAGAGATTTCTAAAATTGAGAAAGAAAAACTTTTAAGAAAAAAGAAAATCCTTGAAGAGTTTTTCGAAAAATTAAAGGGCGAACTATTGAAGGACGAAAAGTCTTACTTAAAGTTACTTTTTAATGCCTTAAAGAACGATTTGGTGGATTACGCAACGATATACCTTAATGAGAGCGACCTTAAGAAGTTCAGAAAAGAAATTGAAAAATTTGTTGTGCACGAACTCAAATTAAAGAACGTAAAAGTTGCAGATTCTCCCATTGATATAGATGGTGGTGTTATTATTAAAACTGAAAGTTATGAAGTTGATGACTCTCTTGATTCGATAATTAATGCATTTAGGGAAGAAAAAGAAATTGAAATTGCAAAGGAGATTTTTGGATAAATGGTTACATTTTCTTTTAAAATAGAGCCAAAGGGTTATTACGATTTCCTTTGCGGTAGGATAAAAGTAATTGAGACAAACTTAATAAGCGAAAATCTTTACAGAGAACTTGTTGAGAAGAATTTTGATGAATTTGTTGATTTTTTGCAAAACTATCCCTACAAGGATTTCATCGCAGAGAGAAGTTTCAATTCTGTTAAAAACGGAATTCAAAGAAGAAAAGAAAAAGAATTTGAGGAGTTTGAGAAGTTTGGACTTGGGGACTTTATAAATGTCTTTTTTAACTCAAGTAAATATTTTCTTCTATTAAAGAAAATTGTTTTGGGTGATATTTCTGAGTACACCGAAGATGAATTTGTAAATTCTCTCTTGAAAGGTGATGAATTACTTCCTGAGGAGATAAGAGGATGCTTTGAAGAACTTAAGAAGGATTATCCAACCTATATAAAGCCTCTTGTAGTTGATGTCCATTACCTTAATTTCCTTTTGAGGTCTTCAAAGAAAACCCAAAGTCCATTTATAATTGATTTTTACGAATCATTTGTTAAAAATACGATTTTAGTAACACTTATGAGGAATTACAACTTTGTAAAAAATAATTTCATTACGCAGGAAAACTTCAACGAGGTTTTGTCCTACATAGAGTCTCACCTTGATTTGAAGGATTTTTTGTCTAAGTTCGGAAATTATTCTGATTTTGAAAGATTCCTTGATGAATCTAAGAGGTTGTATTTCGAAGAGCATCTTGAAGAGTCATACAAGATACTTACTTATAATACGCTAAAAGAAGCATTCGCAAAAGGCAAATATCTTAACGAGGGAATTGAGCCTATCTTTGTTTATCTTTTGAGGTTGAATTTTGAAACAAGTTTGTTAGAGAAACTTACTTATGCTCTTTATTACGGAGTAAATCCGAAGGAAATACCTGAACTGGAGTTTGCGTATGAATAAAGTAGCGTTTGTCGGAAATAAAAGACTTGGAATACTGCTAAAAAGTTTTGGTATTGAGATGTATGCTACAAAAACAAGTGCAGAAGTTGCTTCAAAGTTAAAAGAACTTATTAAAGTTAGCACTTATTCAATAATTCTAACAGAAGAAACCTATGCAGATGTGGTAAAGGAAATTATAAGTAAGAAAACTGTACCTATGCCTGCTATTATGATGCTTCCAACAATTGAAGCAAGCGGAGAGACTGTTAAAATGATAGGAGAAGTTGTCGAGAAGGCAGTAGGTATAAATATTTTAGGTAAAAACGCTTAAGGAGAATGGATATGGAGGAAAGAGTAGGTAAGATTGTAAAAGTTGCAGGGCCTCTTGTGGTTGCAAGCGATATCCCCAATGCAAAAATGTATGAAATGGTATATGTTGGGGATAAGAGGCTTTTTGGAGAAATAATAGAAGTAAGAGGTAATTTGTCCTCAATACAGGTTTACGAGGATACTTCAGGTATTGGTCCCGGTGAGCCTGTATTTTCTACAGGAATGCCTCTGAGCGTTGAACTTGGACCTGGGCTTATTGGCTCCATCTATGATGGTGTTCAAAGACCTCTTGACGAACTTATGGCAAAATTTGGAGAGTTCGTTCAGAGAGGGATTTTTGCTGCACCATTAAACAGAGAGAAACTGTGGCACTTCGTGCCGAAAGTAAAAGAGTCTGATGAATTGACGCCTGGAAGTGTACTTGGTGAAGTCCAGGAAACACCGCTTATAAAACACAAGATTCTTGTTCCACCAAATGTTAAAGGAAAAGTAAAAAGTATTGTTTCCGAAGGCGATTATAATGTTGAAACTGTTATTGCAGTACTTTCTGATGGAGATAAGGAAATTGAGTTGAAGATGTATCATAAGTGGCCGGTAAGATTTGCAAGACCCTCAAAGAATCGTATTCCACCTGATGAGCCACTTGTCACAGGACAGAGGTCGATTGATATGTTCTTTCCTATTGCAAAAGGTGGGACTGCTTGTGTTCCTGGTCCTTTTGGAAGCGGAAAGACCGTTGTCCAACACCAGTTGTCCAAATGGGCAGACGCAGATGTAATTGTTTTCATTGGTTGCGGAGAACGCGGAAATGAGATGACCGATGTTCTCATTGAATTCCCGGAACTTAAAGACCCTAAGAGCGGACGTCCATTAATGGAAAGAACTGTTCTTGTTGCAAACACATCAAATATGCCTGTTGCCGCTCGTGAGGCTTCGGTATTTACAGGAATAACCATCGCAGAGTACTATAGAGATATGGGTTATAATGTCGCCCTTATGGCAGACTCAACATCCCGTTGGGCTGAAGCGATGAGAGAAATGTCGGGTCGTCTTGAGGAAATGCCAGGAGAAGAAGGCTATCCTGCATATCTTGCATCCCGTATATCTTCCTTCTATGAAAGAGCAGGAAAAGTTTACATACTTGGTAATGAGGAAAAAGTTTCGAGTTTGAGTGTTATTGGTGCTGTATCCCCTCCTGGTGGGGATCTTTCAGACCCGGTAGTCCAGGCAACATTAAGAACAGTAAGAGTTTTCTGGTCGCTTGATGCATCTTTAGCGTATGCAAGACATTTCCCTGCAATTCACTGGCTTAGGAGTTATTCTATGTATGCAGACGAGTTAAAAGCATTTTATGAAAAAAATGCAGGTCCTGGATGGAACGATTACAGAGCAAGGGCTCTTTCTATACTGAGAAAAGAAGCAGAACTTCAGGAAATGGTTAGGCTTGTTGGAATTGATGCACTTTCGCCTCAAGACAGACTCACACTTGAAATTGCGCGTTCCATAAGGGAAGACTTCCTTCAGCAGGATGCATTTGACCCGGAAGATACATACACATCGCTTAAGAAGCAGTACAGAATGATAAAGTTGATATTTACTTTTGCTGAACTTGCTGAAGACGCACTTAAGAAAGGTGTAGAATTAGAGAAAATTATTTCTCTTCCCGTAAGAGTTGATATTTCAAGAGCTAAGTTCATATCTGAAAAGGCCCTTGAGAAATTTGATGAGATTGAAGAAAAAATAAAACAATCTTTTGAATCGCTTCTGAGTGAGGTGGAATATGCCTAAAGAGTACACAACTGCTAAGGAGATTGCAGGACCATTACTCGTTGTAGATAATGTAGAAAAAGCAACATATAACGAAATCGTAGAGATTAAAACACAAGATGGGACCATTAAACGAGGCCAAGTCCTTGAAGTTAATGGAAATATGGCTCTTATTCAGGTTTTTGAAGGAACATCCGGCTTAAGCCTCGGGGAAGTTAAGGTAAAATTTTTAGGGCATGGTGTTGAGTTGGGTGTTTCTCCTGATATTTTGGGAAGAATTTTTGATGGTTCTGGAAAGCCAATAGATGGTGCACCTCCAATAATTCCTGAGAAAAAACTCGATATTAACGGAAGCCCTATCAACCCTTATGCAAGAGATTATCCTTCTGAATTTATCCAGACTGGTGTATCTGCAATCGACGGTTTGAATACGCTTGTAAGGGGACAGAAACTTCCTATTTTCTCTGGATCAGGTTTGCCTCACGCACAACTTGCAGCGCAAATTGCAAGACAGGCGAAGGTATTGGGTAAAGAGGAAAAATTTGCAGTAGTTTTTGTTGCAATGGGTATAAACTTTGAAGAAGCGAATTTCTTTATCCAGAGTTTTAGGGAATCTGGTGCATTAGAGCGTTCAGTTATGTTTATAAACCTTGGAAATGACCCTGTTATTGAAAGGATAGCAACACCTCGTTTTGGGCTTACAGCAGCAGAATATCTTGCTTTTGAACTTGGCATGCATGTTCTTGTTATTATGACCGATATGACTAACTACTGCGAAGCACTTCGTGAAATATCCGCTGCAAGAAAAGAGGTCCCAGGAAGACGTGGATACCCAGGATATATGTATACCGACCTTGCAACGATATATGAAAGAGCAGGAAGAATTAAAGGGAAGAAAGGTTCTATTACACAAATCCCTGTTTTAACAATGCCTGAGGATGATAAAACTCACCCAATCCCTGACCTCACGGGTTACATTACAGAAGGGCAGATTTTCCTTAGCAGAAGTTTGTACCAGCAGGGAATATACCCACCGATTGATGTCCTTCCAAGTTTGTCAAGATTAAAAGATAAGGGAATTGGTCCTAACAAAACAAGAGAAGATCATGCAAGTATTATGAACCAGCTTTTTGCAAGTTATGCAAGAGGAAGGGAAGCAAGGGAACTTTTGACAGTTTTGGGTGAAAGTGCGTTGACTCCATCAGACCTATTGCATGTAAAGTTTGCGGATGAATTCGAAAGAAATTTTGTAAGACAGGGCGAATATGAAAATAGGTCGATTGAGGAGACTCTCGAGATTGGCTGGAAACTTCTTTCAATGTTACCAGTTGAAGAATTGAAGAGAGTAAAACCTCAATTTATTGAGAAATATCTATCTAAATACCTGAAGCAAGAGGTAAAGGAAAATGCTTCTTAATGTAAATCCAACAAGAATGGAGCTTCTCCGGTTAAAAGAGAGGCTCCAGCTTGCAAGGCGAGGACACAAACTTTTAAAGGATAAACTTGAAGGCTTGATGAAGAATTTCCTCGATGTTTCTAAAAGATATATCGATTTGAGAAAGAGTTTTGATGAAGAGTTTGTACTTGCACTTAAAAAGTTTGAAATTTCAACGCAGGATATTCCTGAAGATGTCCTTGATTCTCTTCTTGAGGGCGGAAACTTTCATCTGGATATTTCCTCAAAATTGGTTCAGGTGATGAATGTAAAATATCCTGCATTTTCTACAAAAGTTGAAGGTTCTCCTATTGCCTATCCATATTCTCTTACGCCTGTTATGCTTGACTATACTTTCCTTGAGATACTTAAACTTATCGAAAGAATGGTTGAACTTGCATCCTTAGAACAAGAACTCTATTCTATTGCTCTTGAAGTCGCAAAGGTTAGAAGAAGAGTAAATGCTCTTGAATATGTCTTGATTCCAAACCTTGAGGAAACCGTTAAATACATAGAAAGCAAATTGGAGGAGATGGATAGAGAAAATATCGCAAGACTTTTGAAAATGAAGGATATTATACGAGGGCACTAATTAAGAAATGAAAGTCCTTAGAAAAGAGATTGTATTTAAGGGTAAATTACTATCGATAGTAAGAAAAGAAGTTGAAAACTCCGATGGAAGTGTCTGGGTAAGGGAAGTTGTAACATATGGAGGGAGTGCCTCTTTTATTGTTCCTGTTTATAATGGAAAATTTATTTTTGTTAAACAGTTTAGACCCACCTTAGAGGATTTTATTTTAGAGTTTCCTGCAGGACGAATCGAAGAAAACGAGACACCCGAAAGGTGCGCAATAAGGGAACTTGAAGAAGAAACAGGGCTTATCCCTAAAAACTTGAAGTTTGTTTTTGAGTTTTATCCTTCTCCTGGCTTTGTTGATGAAAAACTTTATATGTTCTATGCAGATGATTTTGAAAAAGGAAAAACCAACTTCGATCCAGGAGAGGAACTGAATACAGTTTTGGTTAATGTTGATGAAGCGATGAAGATGCTTGATGAAGGTAAGATTATAGACGGGAAAACCCTTGTTGGATTATTGTGGTTTAAAAATAAATTTGGAGGATAAATCTCTGTGCTCTCCTTCTTATATAAATTAGGTAAGAAGTATGTAGAGCTTTTGCCAGTGCACGTTATCTATTTTACAGCAAGGGTACTTGGCTTTTTTTCATTTTTGTTTGATAGGAAGAAGGTCTATGTTCTCAGAAACCTGAGGAATATAACAAACGAAAGTGGAGTTAAGTTATTTCTTTTGGGATTAGATTTTTACAAACAATTTGCCCTAAACATTGCTGACTACTTTATAGTTGTTGTGAAGGGTTTTGATAAGATAAAGATACTCACACCAAAAGAAGAAGTTTTAAGCAAACTTAATGAACTTAAGGGAGGTAAAGGTCTTGTTATTCCAACTGCGCATCTTGGTAATTGGGAGGTTGCAGGTGTTCTTGTTGGTTCGCTCGGCTTTAGGGCGCACGGAATTGGTCTTCCGCAAAAAGAAGAAAATGTGGAAAAGTTCTATGAGGAGCTAAGAAAAAGATTCAATGTTATTGTCCATCCCTTTCAGGGAGGGTTTATCGGTGCATATAAGGGAGTAAAAAACGGAGATATTGCAACAATCGTAAGCGATAGGGATATAAACAAAGATGGCGTTTGCGTAAAATTCTTTGGGAAAAATGTTACCTTCCCGAAGGGTGCTTCAGTTCTTGCTTACAGAACGAAAGTAAACAGTGTTTTTGCAACTCTTATAAGAGAACGCGATGGCTACAAAGTTTATTTTTCAGAGAAATTCGATATCGATTTTAGCCTTGAAGAAAGTGAATTTTCAAAACAGTATGTATCAAAATTTGCAAGCGTTCTTGAAAAGTTTGTGAGAATGTATCCAACTCAATGGTTCCATTTCTTTGATTACTTTGAGGAGTATAAATGCTCATAGCAATTATTCCTGCTAAGGATGAAGCGCACAACATAAAAGATGTAATTGTTAAAACCAAAAAGTATGTAGACCTTGTCCTTGTTATTGATGATGGCTCAAGTGATAACACGAAAGAAGTTGCCGAATCTTTAGGTGCAGTAGTTATACGAAATGAGGTAAATCTTGGAAAGGCTGATGCACTTAAAATAGGGTTTAAGTATGCAATAGAGCACAATTTTGATACAATTGCGCTTCTTGATGCCGATGGACAGCACGACCCTGATGAACTTCCGAAACTTCTCAAGAAACTTAACGAGGGGTACGATATAGTTGTTGGTGCAAGAAAATTTTCTCCTGAACTTATGCCTCCGTTAAGAATTTTTGCAAATAGCGTATCCTCATTTCTTGTAAGCCTTATATGTGGAACAAAAATTCTGGATAGCCAGTCGGGATACAGAGTTTTAAGAACAGAGGTTGTTAAGAAAATTACATTCGAAACAAAAAGATATCAACTTGATACAGAGATGCTAATAAAGGCAGCAAGATGCGGCTTTAAGATTGGTTTTGTGGAAATAAATACTATATATACAGAGAGAGCAAAAAGTAAGATTAACCAGATTATTGACCCGCTTAAATTTCTGTGGGTCACATTGAAACTTGCCTTTTTTAGATGCAAGAGATAGATGTCATAGATTACCATTTGCATTCTTTGTATAGTATTCCTTCAAGTAGTTTGATGGATATTCCACATATGGTGGAAAACGCAAAACTTAAGGGGGTAACAATTTTAGGAACAGGCGACATTTTTCTTCCAGAGTGGAGAAAATTGTTAGAAGGTCTTCTTGAATATGATAATGGCTTCTATTATTATGAAGATTTCCCCTTTATTCTTACAGGCGAGGTCAATCTTGTATTTGAAAAAGATAACCTTAAGAGGTTTCATATAGTTTTAGCGTTCCCCACATTTAAAGATGTAGAAAATTTCGAACAAACTTTCAAAAATATTACCAGTTTTAATAATATTGCACGCCCCAATATAAGGATTACGCCAAAGGAGTTTTTGAGGCGTGTAAGAGATATAAATCCAGAGATACAAATAATCTTAGCGCATATTTTTACTCCTCACTATGGTGCTCTGGGAAGTTCGAATGGTTTCCGGAGTATTTCTGAAATCTTCGAAACCGATTATGTGGATAATCTTTTTATAGAAACAGGTTTGAGCGCTGACCCCAAAATGGTTTATTCAATTGAAGAATTAAGACAATATCCAGTATTATCGAGTTCTGATTCTCATTCACCTGCTCACATTGGAAGAGAAGCTACAGCAACAAAACTCTCCAAGAGTTTTAAAGAATTATTTGAAAACTTGAAGGACAGGGAAAAAACTTTCACAATAGAAAATTTTCCACAGTTAGGGAAATACTATCTTGACGGACATAGAAAGTGTAAATTTAAAACAGATGACAATTCTATCTCATTGTGTCCCGTATGCGGTAAACCTCTTACGAAAGGTGTCTTACACAGAGTTTCGGAACTCAAAGACACCAGGGACAATTTTTCAGGTATTAAGTACTTTTATTTTATTCCTCTTATGGAGATTCTTCAAAAGTCTTACAAAAAAGAACATCAAGAAAGAATTTATTTTGAGCTTATAACTGAGTTTGGAAATGAGTTAAATGTTCTTCTGTTTTCAGATATTGAAGACCTTTCGACAATTTTAAATGAGCATGCTATAATCTATTTGCGGGCAATAAGAGAGGGAAATTTAACATTTGATTGTGGATATGATGGAGTTTATGGGAATTGGGAGGTAAATATTGCTTAAGGACAGATTTGGAAGGGGTATATACTATCTCAGATTTTCCGTAACTGAAAGGTGCAACTTTAGATGTCTATATTGCACTACCTATAAAGATGATGCAATTGCAACAGAGCCAACTCTTGAAGATATAGCATTTGTATTGAAAGGCATCCACAGTCTTGGTTTCAGGAAGGTTCGGATAACAGGAGGAGAACCTCTTGTCCGAAATGACATCGTAGAAATAGTCAAGACAGCTTCTTCTACAGGCTTCGAAGAGATTGTTTTAACAACAAACGCCTATAGACTGAAGGATGTAGCATACGACTTAAAAAAAGCAAACCTTACAAGAGTCAACATAAGTCTTGATTCGCTTAGAAATGATACATTTGCTTATATAACTTCCTCAGGCAAACTTGAGGATGTTGTAGAAGGAATTAAGGCAGCACTTGATGCAGGGCTAACCCCTATAAAAATTAATACCGTTCTTCTCAAAGGGATAAACGAAGATGACCTTATTTCTATTACAAATTTGACGAAGGATAATGATGTTATCGTGAGGTTTATTGAACTTATGCCTGTTAAGGGCAATTCATTTTTTGATATGCATTTTATGAGTTTTAAAGAGGCATATAGTATAATAAATAAGGAATATCATTTAGAAAAAGATTCTGATGTTGCTCACGAAGTGGCAAGGTATTATAAAATTGATGGTTTCAAAGGAAAAATTGGTTTCATTACTGCTATAAGTCAACATTTTTGCTCAACCTGCAACAGATTGCGTCTTACCTCAAACTTTAAAATTTACCCTTGTTTGTTTTCAGGAATGAATATCGATATAAAAGATGCGGTAAAGAATAGGGATATTGAATTACTTAAGAGCAAATTCGAGGATGCAGTTTCCGTAAAACCAGAAGCGCACGGAGAAATTAAAATTGGCTCTAAGGAATTTATAGAAAATATGAGGGAACTTGGAGGGTAATATGAGTCAATTTGATGAACACGGCAAGGCATACATGGTTGATGTAACGAATAAGGATGAAACCGTAAGAACTGCAAGGGGTTTTGCGAGGGTTATCTTATCAGGAGAAACGCTTGAGAAAATTAAACAAGGGGAAATTCACAAAGGGGAAGTTTTGACTGTTGCTAAAATTGCAGGCATTATGGCTTCGAAAAAAGTTTCTGATTTAATACCACTATGCCACCCTCTTAATCTTACCTTTTCTGACTTAACATTCAGATTAATTGACGAACCTCCATCAATTGAGATTGAGAGTTTTGTGGAGTTAAAAGGGAAAACAGGGGCAGAGATGGAAGCTCTTACAAGTGTTTCTGTTGCGGCACTTACGATTTACGATATGTGTAAATCAATTGATAAAAATATAGAAATAAAGGATATATATCTTTTGGAGAAGACTGGAGGAAAATCTGGCACATATAGGAGAGAAAAATAAACTTGACTAATCTTAAAATTTTTGTATAATAACAAATTGCGTATTTGCTTAAGGAGGTATGATGGATAAAATTTTAGACCTTAGAAAAACGAAATTGAGTATACCTTTGCCTGATTTGTTAAATGTTCAAATCTCGTCCTACGAAAAATTTTTAAATGAGGGGATTGGGGAAATTCTAAAGAGAATATTCCCAATAGATACGAAAAATATAAGAGTTGAATTTGTATCTTATTCGGTTGTTGATCCTGTAAAAACGCCTGAATATTGCGTTAGAGTTGGAACTACATATGAAGCAACAATCAAGGGGAAATTCAGGCTAATTTACAAAAACACTGGTGAGATAAAGGAACAGGAAGCTTTACTTGCGGATATTCCGAAAATGCTTCCCGATGGCACTTTTATCATTAACGGGAAAAAGAGGGTTGTAGTTCAACAATTGATAAGGTCTCCTGGCGTTTATTTCCAGACCGAAAAAGATGTTGAAAGTGGTTTTACTAATTATATAGTAACCATTATCCCTGATAGAGGAAACTGGATGGAAATGGAAGTTGGAAAAGATAATGTTATGTACATCCGTTTAAAGAAGGGGATGAAAAAACTTCCAGTTACGGTAGTATTAAAGGCAATTGGTTTCAAGAATAACGAGGAAATTCTTGAAAAGTTCTACCAGACGATGAGTGTTGATGTGTTGACCACATCTCCTTTTTCATATGATGTAGTACTCGGAAAGAAACTCATTGAGGATATTAAAAATTCAGAAGGTAAAGTTATCTTAAAGAGTGGAACAATCCTTACAGAAGAGTCTTTTGAAAAAATGCGTGAGGCTAATATTCTTCGTGCCACTTTAAAAGTTGAAGGTTACGATTATTGGGTTGAACAAACTCTTAAAAAAGATAAAACAAATAATTCTGAAGAAGCAAAAATTGAAATATACAAGATTTTCCATCCAAAAGAAAGGGTCACACCAGAAGCTGCAGACGAACTTGTCCATAACATTTTGATGGATCCGAGAAGAAATGAGTATTATCCGGTTTCAAGGTACAAAATTAATAAGAAGTTCAATGTCGAAAGAGACGACCACATCCTTACTAAAGATGATTTTACAGATATTATCTCTCACTTGATTAAAGTTAGAGAGCGAATAGAAAAAGAAGATGATATAGATAGCCTTGCAAACAGGCGTGTAAGAACAGTTGGCGAACTCATTGCAGAGGAATTTGAGAAAGGTGCATTAAAGGTCCAGAGAAGTGCTAAAGAGGCAATTGCAATCAAAAAGCCTGAGGAAATTACAATTCCCTCCATCTTTAGCAACAAGGCAATTACAGGGCAGCTAAGACAGTTCTTTGGTGTAAGCCAGTTATCCCAGTTTATGGAGGAAACAAACCCTCTTGCCTCGTTAACTCACAAGAGAAGGCTTACATCGCTTGGTGCAGGAGGATTGCACAGAAAAAGAGCAGGTATCGAAGTAAGAGATGTTCACTCCTCGCACTATGGTCGAATTTGTCCTATTGAAACTCCTGAAGGTCAGAACATAGGGCTTATTAACTCTCCTACGATGTTTGCAAGCGTTAATGAATATGGTTTTATAACAACTCCTTATAGGATTGTAAAAGATGGTGTTGTTACTGACGAAATTGTTTATCTAACTGCAGACGAAGAAGAAAAATATATTATTGCCCAGGCTAATACCCCCGTTGATGACAAAGGAAGAATAACTGCAGAACTTGTTATTGCAAGAAAGAGAACTGAATCTGGTGAAATTCTTCCTCAACTTGTTTCAAAAGATGCGGTTCAACTTATGGATGTTTCTCCACAACAGGTTATTAGCCCATCTGCGTCTCTTATTCCTTTCCTTGAACACGACGATGCAAACAGGGCGTTAATGGGTTGCAACATGCAGCGACAGGCTGTCCCGCTTTTAGATCCAGAACTTCCAAGGGTTTCTACAGGTTACGAGGGGAAAATTGCAATAGATGACCTCGACCTTCCTCTCTCTCAACACGACGGAATTGTTTCTTATGTTGATGGAAGCGAGATACATATTGTTCCTAATGATGCAAAATCAGTTGATGTTTCTGTTTATAGAGAAGCATCAGACCTTAAGCAAAGTTTACTCAATAGAGCAAAGCAGAAAGAGATAGTGCTCTTAGATATAAAGCCTGAGATTGAAGATTATTACAAACTTGTTGGTGAAAAGATAACTCCACAGGTTATCGATAAACTTATAACACACGGTATTGAACAAATTTCTATTATAGAATCAGATAAAATCCAGAAGTTTGCTATAACAAATTGCTTTGATAAAGAGAGAAACGATGACCTTATTGGTCTTGTTGCAAAGGAAACTATTGTAAGTAAAAAAGGTAAACCTCTTATTGAAGAAGGGCAAAAAATATCGGATACAAAGTTGAACAGGCTTTATGAGCAAAGCGGTGTTAAAGAAATCAAGGTTGAAGAGGATGGTAATATAGTTACAAAGCCTGTCTTTAAGCTTGAGTTAACTGCGTTGGGCAAAAATATAATTGGAAAAAGCCTCTTTGGGACATTAACAAATACGAAGAGAACTCTAAGATTCGAGCCTCAAATAACAGAGGAACTTCTAAACGAACTCTATGATAAGGGTGTTACAGACTTACTTGTTTATTCACCACAGGAAGTCGAAACATTCAATCTTGGCAAGATTAACGAGGACCTCCTTGACAGGGTTGTTGCAAAGGATTACACAAACGAAAAAGACGAAGTTATTATAAAAGCAGGCGAGCTAATTACCTTAGATAAGTTAAGAAAACTTGCAGAGGCAGGCGTTAATAAAGTCAGGGTAAGAGAGGAAGTTGTTTATCGATTAAGAAAATTCGAAAGGACAAATCAGGACACCTGCAGAAACGAAAGGCCGATTGTAAAGAAAGGCGATATTGTTAAAAAGGGTATGCCTCTTGCAGATGGTTATGCAACGAAAAATGGGGAAATGGCTCTTGGCATTAATGTTCTTATCGCATATCTTTCATGGTATGGGTACAATTATCAGGATGCTATTGTTATAAGCAGAAAATTAGTAAGCGAAGATAGATTAACTTCTGTTCATATTAAGGAATATACCGTTGAAGTTCATGAAACTGAGCAAGGTCCAGAAGAACTTACCCCTGATATAAGGGATGTAAGAAAAGAAGCCCTTCGTTTCCTCGACGAGAAAGGTATCGTAAAGGTTGGTTCAAAGGTAAAACCAGGAGATGTTCTTGTAGGAAAAGTTACCCCGTTCCCAGAAGAAGAAGAATCTAACGAAGCGAAAATTTGGAGAAGTTTGTGGAGTAACAGAAACAGTAATCTTAAGAATAGTTCTTTTGTAGTCCCTCCTGGAGAAGGGGGTGTAGTTATCGATGTCCAGGTTTTCTCAAGGGAAGAGGGTTACGAGCTCACTAAGAATGCCCTGAAGGTAATTAAGATATTTGTTGCAAAGAAGAGGAAAATAATCGTTGGTGATAAACTCGCTGGTCGTCATGGAAATAAAGGTGTTGTAAGTAAAATTGTCCCGGAAGAAGACCTTCCTTATCTTGAAGATGGAACTACCGTTGATATTATCGTAAGTCCACTTGGAGTTCCTTCAAGAATGAATATAGGGCAGATATTAGAAGCAAATCTTGGAATTGCTGCAAGAAATCTGAATGTGAGAGTTGTAACACCTTCCTTTATTGGCGCATCAGAAAAAGATGTAAGGTCTCTTCTAAAGAAGGCAAATCTTGATGAGTCTGGACAAATGACTGTGTATGATGGACGAACAGGAAAACCTTTTGAATATAAAGTAACTGTTGGCGAAGCGTACTTCTTGAAACTCAATCACCTTGCAGAAGATAAGATACACGCAAGAGCGGTTGGCAAATACACGCTTATTACACAACAGCCAGTTGGAGGTAAGGCACAATTTGGTGGCCAAAGACTCGGTGAGATGGAAGTTTGGGCTCTTGAAGCATATGGTGCTGCAAATCTTCTACACGAAATGCTCACTATTAAGTCTGACGACCTTGAGGGAAGGAAACGTGCATATGAAGCAATATCAAAGGGCGTAACAATATTTGAAACCGGTATTCCTGAATCATTCAATGTTTTGCAAAGAACATTAAGAGGTCTTGCTATAGACTTGAAGGTACTGCCTGAGAAGAAAGAAGAAAAGAAGGTCAAAGAACCTTTCTTACCTAAAATAACAACAAAAATAAATCTTGGAAAAATGGTGAAGGAGGAGTTAGATGAAGGCTCAAGCAACTAACAAGATTAGAAATGTAGTTCTTGTTTCGCATGGGAATGCAGGAAAAACTACTTTGTTAGAAGCAATTCTTTTTAAGAAAAAGGTAATCTCAAGAATGGGAAGGGTTGAGGATGGAAACACCGTCTCTGATTATCAACCCGAAGAAAAGAATAGAAAATTCAGTATAAGCCTTTCAATTGTTCCTGTTGAACATAACGGCGTTAAAGTTAATTTCCTTGACACACCAGGATATGCTGATTTTGTAGGCGAGGTGTTAAGTGGTATAAGAGCTGCTGAAAATGCCGTGATGCTTGTAAACGCAACAAGCGGTATTGAAATTCAGACTAAAAAGTATTGGAAGTTTCTTGAAAAAGAAAACAAACCTCGTGCAATTTTCATAAATAAGATTGATGTCGAAGGTGTTGATGTCGAACATATCCTTAGTGTTGTAAGAGACTTTTTTGGCCCTAAGGCGATTCCTTTAAACTACCCTGTTTTCGAAGGAGGAAAATTTACTAAAGTCTCATCAGTATTTGAAAATCAAAATCTTGATAATTTTAAGCATGAACTAATGGAAATTGCAGCAGAGTCCGATGATGCACTCCTCGAGAAGTATCTTGGTGGAGAGGAACTTACTCAGGAAGAAGTTAACAAAGGTTTAAAAAATGCATACATAAAAGGAAATTTGTTCCCTATTCTTTTTGGCTCTGCAACAAGTCTTGTTGGTTTAGACGAACTTCTCAATTTTGCAGTTGATGTGATGATGAGCCCTGAAGAATTAGGAGAAGTTATTGGTATCAACCCCAATACCAAAGAAGAAGAGAAAAGAAGAGTTGCAGTTGATGAATTTTTGTCAGCATTTGTATTTAAAACTCTTTCTGACCCATATGTTGGAAAGCTATCTTTTACTAAAGTGTACTCAGGTGTATTAAAGTCGAACTCGACTGTTTACAACTCATCTAAAGGTGCTCTTGAAAAGACCGGACAGATTGTTTTTATGATTGGTTCAAACCAGGAACCTGTTGATGAGGTGATAGCAGGAGACATTGCCGTTATTACAAAGCTTACAGTGACTCAAACAAATGATACCCTTTGCGATAAAGACAACCCAATAGAGTTTCCGAAAATAGAATTTCCTGAGCCAATGCTCACAAGGGCAATGAGGCCCAAAACAAAAACTGACGAGGATAGAATGAGTATCGGACTTTCCAAGATAACCGAAGAAGACCCGACAGTAAAAATATCCAAAAATTTGGAAACAAAAGAACAACTCATTTCTGGTATTGGAGAGACTCATCTATCGGTAATTATGGAAAAGTTAAGTGGACGTTATGGTGTTAACATTGAACTTACCGTTCCTAAGGTTCCATATCGTGAAACTATTACAACAAAGGTAAAAGTAGAAGGAAAGTACAAGAAACAAACAGGAGGACACGGTCAGTACGGGCATTGCTTCTTAGAGGTTGAACCTCTCGAAAGAGGCAAGGAATACAGTTTTGAAAGTAGAATTTTCGGTGGTGCTATACCAAAGCAGTACATCCCTGCTGTAGAAAAGGGTGTTAAAGAGGCAATGGAAGAAGGAATTCTTGCAGGGTATCCAGTTACAGATATTGGAGTTGCAGTTGTAGATGGTTCTTATCACCCTGTTGATTCTTCGGAACTTGCATTTAAGATTGCAGGGTCGATGGCTCTCAAAAAGGCTTTAGAACAGGGAAATTCAATTCTCCTTGAACCAATTGAGAAAGTTGTTGTAATAGTTGATGAACAGTACATGGGTGATGTGATAGGTGACCTCAATGCAAAGAGAGGAAGAGTTATTGGAATGAGAAGCGAAAATGGAAAGCAAATTATTGAAGCATATGTTCCTCTCGCTGAAATGTTGAACTATGCAAACGATCTCAACTCGATAACTCAAGGAACGGGTGAGTTTAAGATGGAGCATTCTCACTATGAACCTGTTCCTCCAAAGATTGCTGAAAAAATAATACAAGAATCGGAACACAATAAGAAAGAATCCGAAGAGTAAATAGGGGGTGGACCTTTTGAATAAAGCGGATATAAAAGCATTAAAGATTTTGTTAGCCTCAGAAGAAGAAATACTTTCCTGGTCACATGGGGAAGTAAAAAGAGGTGATACTTACAGTTATAGAAATTATTTACCAGAGCCAGATGGTTTGTTCTGTGAGAAAATTTTTGGACCAGTTCACTCGTACCAATGCCATTGTGGAAAGTTGAAAGGCAAGCAATACGAAGGATTGAAGTGTCCAAGCTGCGGAGTTGAAATTCTTCCATCCTCAGTAAGAAGGGAGCGTTTCGGGCACATACAACTTGCAACTCCTGTTGCACATATCTGGTATTTTAAGAACAATATCAATTATATTGCTCTCCTGCTGGATATGAAGTCGCAGGATGTAGAGAAAATTATTTACTTTGTGGCATATGTTGTAATCGACCCAAAGAAGACAAAGTTGAGATTTAAACAAGTCCTCTCCGAGGAAGAATACTATATGTATAGATTCGAAGAAAATCTTGATTTTGTTGCAAAGAAGGGTGGAGAGGCAATCAAGGAACTTCTTGAAAAAGTAGATTTAAATAAATTAAGAGAAGATGCACTGAACAAGTTGAAGAATGGATCTACACAGGAAAAGAGTAGTGCAGTTAGACTCCTGAGCGTTGTTGAAGGCTTGCTAAATAATAACAGAAAGCCTCAGGATATGGTTCTAACTGTGGTTCCAGTTATACCACCAGATCTTAGACCTTTAGTGCCTCTTGAGGGTGGTAAATATGCTTCTGACGACCTCAATGAACTGTACAGAAGGGTAATAAATAGAAATAACCGTCTAAAGAAACTTTACGAAGTTAACGCACCTGACATTATGCTTGAGAACGAAAAGAGGATGTTACAGGAAGCAGTTGACGCCCTCTTTGATAATGGAAGAAAGTCATATCCAGTTGTTAATGCAAATAAAAGGCCTCTTAGATCACTAACTGATATTCTCAAAGGAAAAGAAGGTAGATTCAGGGAAAATCTTCTTGGAAAGAGAGTTGATTACTCAGGAAGAGCCGTTATAGTTGTTGGTCCTGAGTTAAGGATTGATGAGTGCGGTGTTCCTAAAGAGATGGCACTTGAACTTTTTAAGCCATTTGTTACTTATGAATTGTCGAAACTTGGATACAACAAGAAGAAGGCAAAAGAACTCATTGAAAACCCAACACCAGAGGTTTGGAAAGCAGTTGAAGACTTATCAAAGAATTATGTTGTGCTTCTTAACCGTGCACCTACTCTCCACAGATTGAGTATTCAGGCATTTAAGCCCGTTTTGATTGAGGGAAAGGCTCTCCAGATATCTCCACTTGTATGTACTCCTTTCAATGCTGACTTCGATGGTGACCAGATGGCAATACACTTGCCATTATCTTTGCAATCGCAGATGGAAGCAAAAATGCTTATGCTTTCATCACATAATATCCTATCTCCTGCGCATGGTGGTCCTCTCGATACGCCTGTCCAGGATATGGTCATAGGTGTTTACTACCTAACCCTTTCCAAGGGTGAGGAGTTAAAGAGCAAGCGTATTTATGATGATCCTCATCTTGTTGAACTACTATACGAAAAGGGTCTATTGAAACTTCATGAAACTATAAGATTTAGTTTTAGAGGAGAAGTCTTTGAAACAACTGTTGGAAGAGTAATCTTCAATATGAAATTGAGGGAAGGTATTTTTGATGGTGATGATGATTATCCTTTCATTAACGAAGTTGTTGGTAAAAAGCAGTTAGAAAAAATCATATCCGAATTTTACGATAGATATGGTCTCGTTAAAACTGATATACTCTTGGATAACCTAAAGGATATTGGTTTCAAATTTGCAACTTATAGTGGAATTAGTATTGGTTTGGATGATGTAAAAATTCCTAAAGAAAGAGACGAAGTTATAAAAGAAGCACAAAAGCAGGTTGAGCATATTAACCAGCAATACGAAGAAGGTTTACTGTCTGAAGACCAGAGGTATCAGGCTGTAGTTGAAATCTGGAGAAAGGCTTCGGAGAGAATTCAGCAACTTGTTTTTAATAATTTCGATAACTTTGACCCAGTTTACATGATGGCTATATCAGGTGCAAGAGGAAGCCCTACTCAGATTACGCAGATGGCTGGTATTCGTGGACTTATGGCAGGTCCAACAGGTAAGATTATCGAATTCCCAATTCTTTCAAATTTAAGAGAAGGTCTTACTGTTCTTGAATACTTCCTTTCAACCCACGGTGCAAGAAAAGGACAGGCTGACACTGCTTTGAGGACGGCTGACTCTGGATATCTTACGAGAAGGCTCGTAGATGTTGCGCATGGTATTATTGTAAAAGAAGATGATTGTGCCGTTAGACGTGTCAAGGCAACAATGGTTGGCGACGAATTGATTGAGCCTCTTTCTTCAAAAGTGATACTTAAAGTTGCAGCCGAAGATGTGGTTGATCCGAACACCAATATGGCTTTTATACGAAAAGGTGACACAATTTCATCAGAACAAGCAAGCCTTTTGGACAAACTTGGAATAAAGTCTATCCTTATTGAAGACTTTGTTAATGGTATTGATGTTCAGCCAATTGTCGAAGGTGATAACTACGATAAGCCAGTTATAACCTTAGCCGAACAAATTTGGGGACGATATGCTGCCGAAAACATTTATCCTCCTACTACCCCAAAGAAAGTTAAGGCTAATAAGAAAGCAATTGGATACGTTCTTGCAGAATCCGTATATGATAATGGCGAATTAGTTGTCGAGAAAGGCAGAAAAATAACAGAAGGTGTGCTTGAAATTCTTGAAAAATCAAAGATAAAAGAAATTGAAGTTTTTGATGAAAGCGTTGAACCTATTGTTAGAAAGAACGAACTCATTACAAAAGAGAAAGCAAAATTAATTGAGAGCCTCGGTGTAAGAAAAGTAAAGGTTAGATCTCCAATTACTTGCAATGTTGAACATGGTGTTTGTGCAAAATGCTACGGCGTAGATCTATCCAATAGAGACATTGTTAAAGTTGGAGAGGCAGTGGGTGTTGTTGCAGCGGAGTCGATTGGTGAACCAGGAACTCAGTTAACCCTTAGAACCTTCCATACTGGTGGTGTTGCAAGTCAGGATATTACACAGGGTCTTCCAAGGGTAGAAGAACTTTTCTCTGCTCGTGCTCCTAAAGGGAAGGCAATTGTTTCTCCTATGAAAGGAAAAGTTGAAGTAACTTCTGATAAGTTGAGGCAGTTGATTACAATAACAGGAGAAAAGGGAGAAAAGATTAAGATTCCTGCGCCTCGTGATAAGAAACTCAATGTAAAAACCGGAGATTATGTGAGGGTTGGTGACATCTTAAGTGATGGACCACTTGATCCAAGAGAAATTCTCGATATTAAAGGTATGAACTTTACTGCAAGGTATCTCCTCCAGGAAATTGAAAAGGTCTATAAGTCTCAAGGCGTCGATATTAACATAAAACATATTGAAGTTATCCTGAAGAGAATGTTTGACAAGGTTGAGATAGTTGACTCTGGAGATACCAACTTCTACGAAGGTGAAGTTGTTAACAAAGAAGATGTTTTGAGAGAAAATAGGAAAATGAAAGCTGAAGGAAAGAGAATTGCAAAATTTAAACTGTTAGTACAGGGCATTACCAAAGCAGCACTTTCTTCAGATAGCTTCTTGTCTGCTGCATCCTTCCAGGAAACACCAAGAGTTTTAGCAGAGGCTGCGATTAAGGGAAAGATAGATCTCCTTCGTGGAATGAAGGAATCTATTATTGTTGGTAAGAAAATCCCAGCAGGCACAAATATGGATTTTGAAGAATAAATGGTATTATTGACAATTAAAATAATTTTGCTATAATTTTAAACTGTGTGAAAGAATTTAATTAGGAGGATATTGTTATGCCGACTTTTAACCAATTAGTAAGAAGTCCGAGAGAAAGGACTAAGGAAAAAAGCAAGACACCGGCTTTACAAGGGTGTCCACAGAAAAGGGGTGTATGTATTCAAGTAAGAACAATGACCCCTAAAAAGCCTAATTCGGCCTTGCGTAAGATTGCAAAGGTCAGGCTTACAAATGGTGAAGAAGTTATTGCCTATATTCCAGGAATTGGACACAATCTTCAAGAGCACTCTATGGTGTTGGTGCGTGGTGGAAGGGTTAAAGACCTTCCAGGTGTAAGATACCACATTATTCGTGGCGCACTTGATGCAGCGGGTGTTGAAGGAAGAATGCGTGGAAGATCCAAGTACGGTGCTAAGAAGCCCAAAAAGGGAGGTGCGTAATGCCTCGTAGAGGACCAGCTCCAAAAAGAGAAATTGAAGGCGACCCAGTTTACGATAATGTAATGGTCGCAAAACTCATTAACAATGTTATGAAGGGCGGCAGGAAGAGTCTTGCTGAGAAAATTGTTTATGCTTCATTTGACATTGTAAAAGAAAAGACAGGCAAAGACCCTCTTGAAGTTTTTGAACTTGCTTTAGAGAAAGTAAGACCCCTTGTTGAGGTTAAGCCAAGAAGAGTTGGTGGTGCAACTTACCAGATTCCAATCGAAATTGAAAAAGAAAGAGGACAAAAACTTGCAATAAAGTGGATTATTGAGGCAGCAAGAAGTGTTAAGGGAAAGAGAATGGAAGAAAAATTAGCAGACGAGATCATTAACGCTTCTAATGAAACAGGTGCAGCATATAAGAAAAAGATAGATCTGCACAAAATGGCAGAGGCTAACAGGTCTTATGCTCATTTACGTTGGTAGGTGAAAGTTGATGAGTAACATCGATACCCCTCTTGAAAAAATTAGAAACATCGGAATTATTGCCCACATTGACGCCGGTAAAACAACAACAACCGAAAGGATTTTGTATTATACCGGGACTACATACAAGATGGGCAATGTTGACGATGGGAATACTGTTATGGACTGGATGGTACAGGAAAAGGAGAGGGGTATTACTATTACTTCTGCTGTTACCACTTGCTTCTGGAAGGGACACCAGATTAACATTATTGATACGCCCGGCCATGTTGACTTTACGGCAGAAGTTGAAAGGTCACTTAGAGTGCTCGACGGAGCCGTAGTTATTTTCTCTGCAGTAGAGGGCGTTGAAGCCCAATCTGAAGCGGTCTGGAGACAGGCAACGATGCACAAAGTCCCCAGAATAATTTACATTAACAAAATGGATAGACTTGGTGCATCGTATGAAGATACCCTTAAGAGTATTGATGAAAGGCTTAATGTAAAAATTATCCCAGTTCAAATACCACTTGGTGAAGAAGATGAGTTTGTTGGGGTTATTGATCTTATAGAGGGAAAGGCATACATTTATACTTCAGAAACAGGCGAAGAATTCAAAGAAACGGAAATTCCAGAAAACTATAAAGACAAGTTTGAAAAATACAGAGAAAAGATGCTTGAAAGTGTTGCTGATGTTGATGAAGATGCACTTGAACTTTACCTTGAAACAGGAAGTATTCCAAAGGATATCCTTAAACAGGCAATTAGACGTGCAACCGTTAGCGGTGTTGCTTTTCCTGTTTTTGTAGGTTCATCCTTCAGAAACAAAGGAATTCAAATGCTTCTTGATGGAATTTGCGAATACCTTCCATCTCCTATTGATAGAGGAGATGTTATTGCAACTACAAAAGACGGGCAAACTATCCAACTTAAACCAGACCCTTCAGGACCACTTGCTGCTCTCGTTTTTAAAGTTATGGCTGATCCTTATTCTGGTATTCTCAGTTTTGTGCGAGTTTATTCTGGGACACTCGAAAAAGGTAGTTATGTTTTAAACGCAACAACCAATGAAAAACAGAGAGTTGCAAGGTTGCTGAGATTACACGCAAACAAAAGAGAAGATGTTGATTACCTCAGAGCAGGAGACTTAGGTGCAATTGTAGGAGTTAAGAACGCAATAACGGGGCATACTATTTCCGATGTTAACATGCCGCTTGTTCTTGAAGATATAAAATTCCCAGAGCCTGTTGTTTCAGTTGCAATTGAACCAAAGACAAGGGCTGATCAGGAAAAGCTATCTCAGGCTCTTGCTAAGTTTGCAATTGAAGACCCTACCTTCAAGATAAAATACGATGAGGATACATCTGAAACTATAATTTCAGGTATGGGAGAACTGCATCTCGAAATTATAGTTGACAGATTATTCAGGGAATACAATGTTGAGGCTCGTGTTGGAAAGCCGCAGGTTGCTTATAAAGAAGCAATAGCAGGTTCTGCAAAAGCGGAAGGTAAGTATATAAGACAGACGGGTGGTCATGGTCAGTATGGACATGTTGTCCTTCATGTATCACCTATCGACCCTGACAAAGGTGTAGTTTTTGAAGATAAGACAAAGGGTGGTGTTATACCTAAAGACTTCATTCCTGCAATTGAAGAAGGCGTTAAGATTGCATCAGAGAACGGTCCATTGCTTGGATTCCCCGTGTATGGAGTTTATGTTGAACTTGTTGATGGTTCATATCACCCTGTTGACTCTTCTGAACTTGCATTTAAAATTGCAGCATCAAAGGCTTTCAAGGATGCTGTCTCTTCAGCCTCTCCATATCTTCTTGAGCCAATTATGAGCGTTGAGATAATAGTGCCGATGACTTTTTTGGGTGAAGTTATAAATAGCGTTAATGCAAGACGTGGAAGTGTTAAGGGAATGATCGAAAGAGGAAACACTGTTATTGTGCAAGCACTTATTCCTCTTGAGAGCATGTTTGGTTATACGACTGTTTTAAGAACACTTACTCAGGGTAGGGGTTCTTTCTCGATGGTATTCCATAAGTATGAGAAAGTCCCTGCTGCTGTTCAGGAAGAAATTTTAAAGAAAGCCAAAGGAGAAATTTAGGAGGTACAACATGGCAACTAAAGAAAAATTTGAAAGGTCTAAGCCGCATGTGA
>JAEMPV010000061.1 GCA_022759145.1 Caldisericum sp. | reverse complement strand
TCTGTTTACATAATCTCACCCCCTTTCCTAAATTTGGCTCCACCTCCCCGCCCCCCGCAAAGGGGGACGGCACACTCAATTAATACCCTCTTTCTATTAACTCATTCAGAAACCGCTCCATAGTCTTAGGCGCATCACTTAATTTTTGCAAGAACTTTCCTACCCACTCCAGCTCCGTATACCCGCAATTCTCCAAGATTAACCTTAGCCCCCGTAAAATGTCCTGCGCTTGCTCATCGGTATAGTTGCAAAGCCCACCTACCCCAAAGTTGTCTGCAAACCACTTAAATGGCTCCTTCTTGCTGATACGCATAGTCCCACCTCCTCTGTTTTTTATTTTAAGCTTGTAATGGTCTTATAAAAATGAAAACATTGCACCCGCTCAATATTTCGTCAGTCCGCTCATCTCTATAAATCACTTCTTCAATACCATGTTTTTGTAAAATCTTCTCTATGTTTCTTCTAAGCTCTTCATCTTCTTTTTTCAATTGCTCTAAAAATTCATATTCTTCCGCTTCTTTCCCTTGCAATCCATCACTCTGAAGTTTTAACTCTAAATCTCTATGCCTACTTGCAACCTCGAAAGTGTAACGAAGAAGATCCGTATAAATGTCTATGGCCTTATCAAACCTATTTCTGGACACTTTTACTCGAAATGTTGCTTTCGGATAATATCTCTTCAGAATTTTTTTAATTTCCCTACCATCCATAGCTCCACCTCCTCTAATTATTCAATCTTCAACATTTTTTGTTTCTCTTTAATTTTCTCTTCTAATACTAATGCTTCGTTTAAATAGCGCTCTAAAGTCTTTCGGAATTCTTCTAAATATTCTTTCATTCGATTAAAGTCTTTCTCCGTAATAAACATTACCCCTATTTCCAATTCGACAAAATCTTGCTTAAATTTCCGCACTAACTCAATTAAATTTCTTCGCATTTTCCCCCTCCTTCGTTATTCCCCTTTTTTATCAATCTTTCGCTCCTTCGCTCTTTAGCTCTTTAGCTCGATTAGCATGGATCTCGACACTTCACCACTGCTCCACCTCCCTGCCCTCAGCCCCTGCACCGCTAAGGTACAGGGGCATTTAGGCTATTCTGTATATGCACTCTCAGCTTCTTCTACAATCTCCATTATCCCCTCTAAAGTTGCATCGCTTAGTTCTCTCATCTTATGATATGTGTACTCATCAATTTTGAACAATGGAAAACTTTCTGCAAATGCGAAAATTTTCTCAGTAGTCACTGTATCAATCTCCTCTACTTTCCTTGCTCGATCTAACATTGTCCGACTTGGATAAGTCCAAAAAGGCAATACTACTAACACTGCCCTTTCTTCCAATAATCGCAATTTAGGATATTTACTCTTCATTGCATACTCCCCATCTTCCACTAAAACTACCGCCCGCTTGTCATCTGGGCGGTAGAGTAAATATACAAATGGATAATCGAACAGCTCATATAATATCCCCTTTGGCATTGTCCCACCTCCTCTCTTTTTTATTCAAGCGGTACATACACTCCTAAAAAGCCCCGTACATACACTTTAAATCTGTTTTGCTTAGGTAAACAAATCATTCTGACCTCTAAATCAATCCTATACCCGTCCTTATGGAAAATGGAATACTCCGCTTTCTCAAATGTACGATACGGATCCCACAGTTTCCAATCTTCCTCTTTCCAATCAAGCATTGTTTCAATGAAACCTTGCTCAAAAAGATCATTCTCAATTTGAGACAATGCGAAGACCGCCATTCTGGCATTGTACGGATACCCCACTTTCACTACATACTTACCCCACTCAACATAGTACCCCCTCTTTGCCTCTTCAATCGTTACCTCAATGTTACCGAACCTCTCTACTACTTTTTGCATAGTCCCACCTCCTCTGTTTTTTTTTATTTTAAACACTCATCAAATTTTTCTAATGCTTCCAATGGCACGATATGGAAAAATTTGCCACTTTGAACATTCTTTAAATACAATTTAGGGAATGCACAATAGAACACTTTATGCGCCCATAACACCGCCTCTTCCTCATCAAACCCTAATAAATGCGCAATCTCATGTAGGAAAGTCATCAATGAAACTTTGAACAAATAAACCCTTTTTGTCACTGGATCATAGCAACCACCTCCCGTTGCACAATACAGAATTGGATTAATCCGCACTTCAAACTTTACATTATTTATCCCATACAATTTGCATATCTCCGTAAATAGACTTTGCAATATCTGTTTCTGCTCCTTTATTGAACTTTTCCAAAATGTTTTTGGGTCAATGTGTCTTTTTACTAACTCCACCACTTTCATTTTTTCACCCCCTTCAATTTAGTATTCATAATCGTCATCATCATCTTTCTTCACATTGCCTATTCCACACACATCGCAACTGTTTCCTCTCCAACTACTCGCTAACCCTCTATAGGTATAGGTATATCGTGACCCTACATTACTATAGACAATGCCGTACTTCCAAGACATATTGCTGAACTTCATTCCTCTCTTTTTATCTTCATCCCATGAACCAATAAAAACTGGCTCCGCTTTAAAAATCAGCCACTTACTACTGAATGCTTCTATATGTTTCAAAATCCCAATCCCAAATCTGTTGACTAATAAACTGGCAACATAAGTATCTGAAAGATTTTTCAATGATAATATTTGCTCTCTTTGTCTTTGAGTAAATGCGGACAAAACGGCAATAAACATACTGCGCCAATCCGAGACTGTACCGTTATGAAACAGTACAGCCTCTGCGGTATACTTCAATCTTAAGGTATCCAATTTGTCCACTCTGAACGGATGTGTCAGCTGGGGCAATATCTCCCCAGCTGACCTTAATCTACAATGCAATGCGTGCACTGCTCCTTCTGGAATTTTTTCATATACTGCGACTAATCCCTCATAGCTCATTATCCCCTTTATCACTTTTACTCTCTTCCCCTGCAACCAAGCAACCCCCGCACCATGGGGGTTACTGTCCCACATTTTCTTTAGCTCTTCCTCGGTGAACCTCTCGCCACTCAAACTCACAGCAATTATGCACATACTCCACCTCCTTTAGCTTAATAAATTCATTACAATTTCGTCAATTATTCTCATCCACTTCTCTTTCAATTCCTCAGTCAATTCTCCAACTCTCACCGAATATGGCAATCCAAATGCTCGCTCTCTCTTATCAGAGGTATAAACGAAATCGATATACTCGAATATTTGGGACTTGAAATTGCACACATTGCCCCTTGCTTCCTTAAATCCGAAAAGGATCAATCTGTATATTCCCTTCTTGTTTAATCTATTTGCCACTTTGTTTATTTTCTCAGCTAATTTCAATCGGACAAATATTCTAATATCGCTCGACCAATCATCATAGAAGAAAATGTCCACTCTGGGTTTAGGCCGATAACGCCTAACCCTCCAATTTTTCAATACATCTTTGTCTATTGTGAGATAATTTGCAATAAACTCCTGCAATATCTGCCACTCCGCTCTTATATTCAAACGATCAATTTCTTCATCGCATGGCTCTAATGCAACTCCTTCACGAGAAAAATATGCCATAATCACCGCTTTGATAATCCGCAATACCGAAGATAGCACCTCTGGTCTAAGAAAAATGGCCGCTGGGGGTGTGCGATACTCGAACCCCCAGGGCTTTGTTTCATAAGCACTCATCTTCTTATAACTACCTCTCGCATAACCACTAAGATTAATTGTCCATTTCCCAATCCAGTTGTCTAAAAGCTTCAATATATCCCCATTGGGGGGCACTGATAAATGAATGTGCCCTCCCAATGGAAACACATCACCCTGGGCAATAAGACTATACCCAGGGTACTCTCTCGCAAACTTCACTAAGATCTTTCTAAAATTCCTAACAAATCTTTCAATGTTACCAGATGGCGCTGGACGAATTTCCACTTGGCTCCCAGCGCCATCACGACCAATTTCTTCATACGAAGATGTTCCACCATCGATAACACCTGATGCACTGACTACTTTGCCACGATAAGTCAATTCGAATTCTGGATCAGCACCGAAACATAGAGACACTTTAATCTGCGGTTTCTTTGCACTACGCTTCTTGAAAATCTTTTTAAGATATGGCAATATCTGCTTAAAAACATTTATCGTCCTTTCACTATGCGTCC
>JAEMPV010000060.1:1362-7246 GCA_022759145.1 Caldisericum sp. | reverse complement strand
CCAGGTGTTCGTTCAACCGATGGCACACTTGAAAATATGTACAAGGAAGTTGGAAAGCATCTTGACGAATTATCAAAGAAGTGGGAAGAATTATCCCGCCCAGTGTTCGAAAGGGACTATCCTGATGTTGCTAAAAAAGTAAGAGAGTACAAGAAGAAAAAAGAAGAAATCATTGCAAAAGCAAACGGAAACATAGAGCAGTTCTATGTATCCAATGAGATAGAAAAGTAGCCATATGGGAAGAGGGGGCACTCAAAAATTAGAGAAAATGCTTCGGCGTGTGCTCCTTCTTTCCATTTTTACATTTGCAGTCCTCATATACCTTATCTTCCGAAATGTATCTTTAAGCGAACTCATACAGATTTTGAATCCGGTTTGGTTCCTTCTTTTATTTCTGAATATGGGAATTGTGATACTTCTCAACGGTATAAAATTCAAGGAACTTGTTCGATCACTTAAAAGCGACATCTCTTATATTGATTCATTAAAGATTGTTCTCTCATCGGTATTTGCATCGAATATCACTCCTTATTACTCGGGAGGTATCGTAACACAGGTGTATTTATTGAAAAAGATAAAAAGCGATTTCAATGCCTCAACTCTTGTTTCAATCTCTTACACGATTCTATCTGTAATAGTTTCTTTTATATTTGCAGCAATGTTTATAGTCCTGCCACATCCGTTTCTTAAAGGCGTAAGAGGAACTTTTTTAATTAGCATTCTTGCGCTTGCATTTACACTTTCAGGTCTTGCGCTTTTCCTTATAACAAACCCCGAAAAAACAAAGAAACTCATAAATTTTCTTGTAGAAAAATTGAAAATCAAAGTTGACGAAACGCAAATAATACTTGAGGTAGATGCCTTTTCTGAGGGATTAAGATTTATGTTAAAAAGCCCTCTTACTCTTGCAAAACTTGTATTCATAAGTTTTTTAAGCCAGCTTCTTTACGAGATGATCGGACTAACAAGCCTTAAAGCAATCGGTGTCAATTTCAATTTTTACGAAGCCTTTATAACTCAAATTGCATCAAACTTTATTGCAACAATTGGCATTACACCTGGTGGAATGGGTATAGTTGAGGGGAGTTATCTTTTACTTTTCATCCCTATTGCGCACCACCTTGCACCCCTTCAAACATTCTTATTCAGGATGTTTTCATATTACATACCATCCCTTATAGGAGCGATTATTTTTTACCGCACCCTTGGAACTTTCTATAGTGAATTCTTATACAATTAAAAATTTGTTTAAAAATTATTTTTTGATATAATTAAATGAAACTGGGAACACCCAGAGAAAAGGCAAAAATGAGAAGGAGGTAAGGTATGTCTCAAATTGATGATGTAATTGCTAAGGTAAAAACCTTAGACAAGGATCAACCTGAATTTATTCAGGCTGTAACTGAAGTTTTAACAACACTTAAACCAACAGAAGAGAAGCACCCAGAATTCGTAAAAGCAAAAATCTACGAAAGGATTGTAGAACCCGACAGAGTGATCATCTTTAGAGTTCCCTGGGAAGACGACAATGGAGAGATCCATGTAAACAGAGGTTTTAGAGTCCAATTCAACAACGCAATCGGACCCTACAAGGGTGGCTTGAGGTTCCATCCCTCTGTAAACCTTGGAATCATTAAATTCCTCGGCTTTGAACAGATTTTCAAGAACGCACTAACAACCCTTCCAATGGGTGGTGGAAAAGGTGGTTCTGACTTCGATCCAAAAGGAAAGAGCGATAGGGAAGTAATGAGATTCACCTACGCATTTATGAGAGAACTCTACAGGCACATTGGTCCTGATACAGATGTCCCAGCAGGAGACATCGGCGTTGGCGCCCGTGAAATTGGCTTTATGTACGGCTATTACAAGAAAATTGTTAATGAGCACACAGGAGTTCTTACAGGAAAAGGGCTTGAATATGGCGGATCGCTTATAAGGCCAGAAGCAACCGGTTATGGGCTTGTTTACTTTACATCTGAAATGCTTGCAACTCGTAATATGGATTTCACAAACAAAGTGGTTGCAGTAAGCGGCTCTGGTAATGTTGCACAATATGCAGTTGAAAAAGTTATCCAGCTTGGCGGAAAAGTAATCACAATGTCAGACTCAAACGGAACAGTTGTTGATGAGGAAGGTATTGATGCAAAGAAACTTGCATTCGTAATGGATCTAAAGAATGTAAAGCGTGGAAGAATTAAAGAATATGTAAATCAGTATCCAAATGCAAAATACTTTGAAGGAAAATCAGTTTGGGATGTTATAAGAGACGAAGGACTCAAAGTTGATGTTGCACTTCCATGCGCAACACAGAATGAAATCGACGCAACACATGCAAATGCACTCGTAAAGAACGGCGTTATTGCAGTTGCAGAAGGTGCAAATATGCCTTCTAACCTTGATGCAATTAACATATTCAGGGAAAATAAAGTTCTCTATGGTCCTGCAAAGGCAGCAAACGCAGGTGGCGTTGCAGTTTCTGGTCTTGAAATGACACAGAACAGCATAAGGCTTCAGTGGTCAAGAGAAGAAGTGGATAACAAGTTAAGAGAGATTATGAAAAACATCCACAAGACTTCCCTTGAAGCAGCAGCAACCTACGGATACCCAGGAGACTACCTCGTCGGAGCAAACATTGCAGGATTCATTAAAGTCGCAAAAGCAATGCTTGCATACGGTGTTGTGTAATTGACTTAATAAATATATTTGGTTTGCCCCGCATAATGCGGGGCACTTTTACTTTTTAATATTCTCGAGAAATTGTTTTAGTTTTTCAATTGTGTCGGAAGATACAGAATGCTCGATAAGGCAAGCCTCTTTAAAAGCAATATCATCGCTAATACCCAAATAATCCTTCAGGAATATATAAAGTATTTTATGTTTCTGCCAGACTTTCTCTCCAATGCTTTTACCTTTTTCTGTAAGATGTATTTCTCCGTAGGGAGTATGTTCAAGCAAACCTTCTTCCTGCATCTTTTTTACTATTTCTGTAACTGAGGGAAGTTTAACATTCAACAGTTCCGCAATATCCTTTATACGGACATTGCCCTTTTCTTCCCCGATAACATATATTGCCTCAAGATAATCCTCTATGCTTTTCGAATATTGCATTATATAAGCCTCAAAGCGATGTTAAGAAGACCGCCCAAAAGCATTGAAAGGACGAATTCGAAAAGCGTTATAAGAGTTGCAGTTTTTGCTCCGAACTCCCTTTTTAGCATAGCGATTGTTGCAACGCAAGGGATATAAATCATAGTAACAAATCCATAAACAAAAATTTGTTTAGGAGTTAAAATTGAAGCAAAATTTGTCGTCTTATAGAATGTTGCAAGCATTATCAAGGTTAACTCTTTTCTAAGTGCACCAAAAACAAGTGTAAGTGTTGCAAGAGGAGGAAGCCCTAAAATGTAAGCAAAGGGTTTTACAAGCATCTCAAGATAGGGAAGCAAATTCAAAAGAATTAAAATTTCCATTATGGCATTTGAGATAACGATTATGGGTGTTGCGAAGGTAAAAAATTCTTTAAGCCTTATCCAGGTTTGTTTGAGTATTACATAGAGAACAGGTTTCCTATACCGGGGCATTTCCATTATAAGACCTGTAGGAGTGCCTTTTATATACCTATTAAGAAGAAGTCCCACAACAAAAATAAAAACAAAATCAAGCGCATAAATAAGCACAGCGTAGATAGGACCTAAAAATGCAGCAACAAGTCCAAACACAACAACCGAACGAGCAGAGCAGGGGACAAGTGTTGCAAGAATCGATACTATAATTCTATCTCTTCTTCTCTCCAAAACTCTTGTGCCCATAATAGCAGGAACATTACATCCAAAACTTTCAATAAGAGGGATAAAAGCCTTTCCATGGATACCAAGTTTGTGCATAAAGGCATCAGTTAAAAAGGCAATTCGAGCAAGGTAACCGCTATCCTCAAGAAGTGATAGCAACAAATAAAATGGCGCAATATATGGAAGGACGATACCAAAGGCTGCAACAATGCCATCAATTATGCCATCCCACAAAAATAATTTGAGCTTTTCGGGTAGACTGAGATTCATAAAAGGTTTTTTAAGAAGGTCAAACAAACTTCCTATATAGTCAGAAAGGAAACTTCCAAATTTAAATACAACAAAAAACATAAAAAGAAGAATTAGCATCAGGAATAAAAACCCTGTAACAGGATTTAACAAAATGTCGTCAATCCTGCTTGAAAAATCAATGACCTTTTTCTTCTTTTTCTTAAGGACATCAGAAGTAATGCGTGAAGCAAGGGCGTAACGCTCTTGAATAATGATAGTTTTGATTGGCTCGCCGTGAATTTCCTCAAGTTCTGAAGCAAGTTTGTCTCGTAATTCAAGGATGCTCTTATCTTTTATAAGTTTCTCAAACTCCGTATCATGCTCTAAAAGTTTTATTGCAATAAATCTTGTTGGTGCAGGCAAATTATAATTCTTTAAAGCATTTTCAAGCATCTTAATACGTTCTTCAACTTCCTTTCCATACTTTGGAAACTTTGGAGTGTAGGGCTTTTTTACCTCATTTAGAGCCCTCTCAAAAAGTTCTTTAAGCCCTATGTTTTTTGTTGCAATTGTTTTAATAACAGGCACACCAAGATACTCTTCAAGTTTATCAACATCGATTTCAAAGCCGTCTCTTTCGAGCATATCATACTGATTAAGTGCAACAACTGTCCTTGCACCAATTTCAAGAATCTGCAAAAGGAAGAATAAATTTCTGTAAAGGGCTGATGCATCTACAACAACAATTACAACATCTGGCTTTTCATTTATAATGAACTCACGCGTAACAATTTCCTCTTCAGAATATGTCGAAAGCGAATATATCCCTGGAAGGTCAACTACCCTTATTTTTGTTCCGTTCTTTTCTATGTAACCTTCCTGGATTTCAACGGTTTTACCTGGCCAGTTTCCAATAATCTGGTTTCCACCTGTAAGTTGATTAAAGATAACAGATTTCCCAACATTTGCATTGCCTGCAAGCGCAATTGTAATTGACGTATTACCACTTGAAGTCTTAGAGTTAAGCACTATCCTATCTCCTCAACGATAACTTTTGAGGCTATACCTCTACCTATTGCAAGGTTTGTCCCTTTAACTTTTATTTCTATAGGTCCAACACGAGAATTTCTTACAACCTCAATAATATCACCTCTTAGAACACCCATCTCCTGAAGGCGGATAATATACTGAGGTATGTGCGTATGGTGGGGAGGCAAAACAAAATCGACAACTTTTACCTTTTTATTTGCTTCAACATCTGCAAGAGTAAGCCTTTTCAATCTAAACCTCCTATAAACTTAGGCATACCTAACTTTCACTTTCATTATAATACAATTCGCATTTTCTTGCAATATTTTGAGATTTTAAAAAATTTAAGTAAAATATATTGCAATTTTCTAAAATAAGTTGTAAAATCACTTCTAAGGAGGCGAGAAAATGAAGAGAAGAGGTTTCACATTAGTAGAGTTAGCAATCGTTATTGCAATCCTTGGTATCCTTGCTATGTATGCAATTCCAAAGTATCAAGGAATGGTCGAGGAAGCAAGAACTGCCCAGGCAAAAGCACAACTTGGCACAGTTAGGTCCGCACTTGCAATTTACTATGCAAAGAACAGTGGAAAGTTCCCAGCACAACTTGATGGGTCGATTTTTGCAGAAGGTAATGTCCCTTATGTGGAAGCAACTGATGCAAATGGCAATGTTGTAAAGAGCAACAGTGTTGTGAACGTTAATCATGTACCAGTTGCTTCAAGCGATATTACTGATAAAGGTGGCTGGGTTTACGGCGTTTCAAGCGACTTAACTCAATCGGATGTAAGAATTAACGCAAAAGGCACTGGTGTAGACGGAACTCCTTGGTATCA
>JAEMPV010000060.1:0-1262 GCA_022759145.1 Caldisericum sp. | reverse complement strand
CCAATAAGCCCACCAACTCCAACCATCATTATTGGGTTTATAAGGGCAGATATGTTGTTTATAATATAATTTGTTTCCTCTGTATAGAACTCTGCAACCTTCTTTAACATTTTATCAAGGCTACCACTTTCCTCACCAATTGCAGTCATATCGTAAACCATAGGAGTAAACATACCACTTTTTTCAAGGGCTGCGGAAAGTGATTCACCTCTTTTAATTGCATCAATTATGCCATCAATTTTCTCTGCAATAATCACATTATCGATAACGCCTCGGACTGTTTGCAAGCAGTCAATAATTGGAATACCTGCAGAAAAAAGCGTTGCAAGCGTATCAGAGAACCTTGCCATAGATGACTTTAGCGTAAGTTCGGAAATAACAGGCATTTTCAACTTTAGCGAATCAACAGTCCTTCTTCCTTGAGGAGTCCTAACCCATCTTCTAAAGGCAATTGCAGCAACAACAACGATTGCAATAATAACCCAGATATAGTGAATAAGGAAATCCGCAAATGCAAAAATCATCTTAGTAATAGCAGGAAGTGGTGCACCTAATTCGGCTAAGAATCCTTCAAATGTAGGTATTACGAAAATAAAAAGACCAACTACAATAAGAATTGCAAAGCCCAAAACTGCAACAGGATAAGTCATTGCACCTCTTATTTTGTTTCTTGTTTCGTAGTCCCTCTGTAAGAAACTACTCATTGTAATAAGGGCTGCGCCTAAATTACCAGATGTCTCTCCTGCCTGTACCATACTTATATAAAGAGGTGAAAAAACATGTGGAAACTTCTTTAAAGCCATTGAAAGCTGGTTTCCTTTTTTGACTTCTTCTGACAACTCCTTTATAATTTGAACCAATTTTGGGTTTGAAGTTTGCTTTTCAAGAACTGCAAGTGCCCTTGAAATAGAAAGTCCTGCGTTGAGCATAGTTCCAAACTGGTTTGTAAATATAGATAGGTCCCTTACGCTTATTCCCTGAAATCTCGAAAGCAATCCCCCTTCGGTTTTCTTGCCTCCAAGTGACAAGCCTCTCAACTCTTTAATATAAACTATCCTATAACCCCTGCTTCTTAAAGAATCGGCAACATCCTGGACGCTATTGCCCTCAAGTCTTCCCACCAGAGAACCGCCCGAAGCGGTTATTACCTTGTATTCGAATTGCGGCATAGTTCCCTCACCTTTCCATTAAATGTATAAAATTTTCCTTGTTAAAGGCATATCTCAAGCCATCTTCATATGTGATATCGCCACGTATAACAA
>JAEMPV010000059.1 GCA_022759145.1 Caldisericum sp. | reverse complement strand
TGAGTGAAAAATCAATTTACAAGAAGTTTGATGTCAAAAAATACATAGAAAAAGTTGAGAAATTGTAGTATAAATATTTTGAAGTTGATTTCATAACTAAATTGAGATTTTGGTTATCAATTTTAAATTCGTACAATTTTGTCAATTTCTAAAATTCTAAAGGATGTGTTAAGATATTTAATGAATTTAAATAAACTTCATTGTTATTGAGGTGCGTAATGAAGAGAGTGGTTGTGGTAGAAGACGACGACTTACTTGCCAATGTGCTAAAAATAGCGCTTGCTGGGAAGGGTTTTGAAGTGGAGACCTGTAGAGACGGGCTATGTGGTATAGAAAAGGTAAAATCATTTTTACCTCATATTGTTATCCTGGATGTAAACTTGCCTGTTCTTTCTGGATTTGAAGTGTTGAAAAAGATAAAATCGGACAAGGCAACAAGCAATATCCCTGTTATTCTTCTCACTGGACTTTCTCAGGATGTAAATTTAAAAAGAGGATTTGCATTAGGAGCAGATGATTATTTGAGAAAACCTTTTAGTATGGAAGAATTGCTCATTAGAATTGATAGGCTAATTGGTGATTGAAATGTATCCTGTATTTTTAACATCTCATTATTTCAGGAGTTTTATAATTTTTACCCTTTTCTTACTTTTACTATTAGATAGCGTTCTCTCTTTATATGTTGTGATAGATAAAATTTTGACTGAAAGAAGAGAAAAGAAGAGACGATATTTAAGAGAAAAATTTACCGAAATTATAGCAAGCAAGATGTTTGATGATGAACTTTTGTTTGAAATTCCTAAAGATAGGTTTTCTTATGAGGTTGTAGGTGATTTGTTATTGGATACGCTAAGAAATTTAAGAGGTGATTTTGCAAATAAGGTTCAGGATTTGCTAAGAAAGAACGGATATGTTGAATATTTTTCTAAGATGCTTAAGTCAAGACGGTTTTACATAAGAGGCAAATATGCAGAAAAGCTTGGGTTCACCCGTGTAAGTGAAGCACGGCAACCACTTGTTGAACTTCTTAAAGTTGAGAAGCACCCATATGTTATAAAGAAGGCGGTTTTTGCTTTGTCTTTTGTACTTGAAATTGATGACTTAGACTTTATGTATGAAAAAATATCTAAAGTTAAGGATCTTGGTTTTAAGTATTTGGAGCAAGTTTTTGTAAATGCTATAAGGAGAATTAGAGAATTTCAAAATTCTGAAAAGGGAATGAGGTTTCTCTCTTTGTATGCCAAATTGCTTGATAGTTTAGGCAGAAGAGCATTGTTTGAAGCACTTGGTTTAGAAAAGGTTTATGAATCAGTGCCCCTCATTGCAAGTTATGCGAATTCCGATGATCCTTTAATGTGTATCTCCGTTGCAAGGGCGCTTGGAAGGATGGGAGGAGAGGTAAGTTGCAACATCCTGAAGCAATATTTAAAGGATATGGAGGATTGGCGTGTGAGGGCAGTTGCTGCAAACTTTGCAGGCATTTGTGATATTAGCATAGTCCCCATACTTTACTCTCTCCTTTTTGATCCAGAACCAACTGTAGCAATGAATGCAGCGCAAACTCTTTTGCAGTTTGGAAGAGTTGGAATTGAATTTTTAGAAAAAGCAAAAAGGAATGGCATCGGTCTTGCAAGTGAAATTGCAAGATATGCGTTGGAGGGAGCTAATCTTGGGTAGCGTTTTACACTTTTTTCTCTTTACTTTCCAGTATTTCGTATTTTTCTACTTCATCTTTGTAAATTCATTTTACACATTAAGTTTACTAATGTCTTTTAGGTTCCTTTTTATAAGGTCAAGGAGCATTGTTGATGAAGAGTATGAAGTAATGCTTCAAAGCGAAATGTACAGACCTATTTCTATCATTGTCCCGTGCTATAATGAGGAAAAAGTAATCGTGTCAAATCTAAAGTCACTCCTTACTCTTCATTATCCAGAATTCGAAATCATAGTTGTAAATGATGGTTCAACTGATAATACAATGCAGGTATTGATTGATAACTTTTCCCTGAAGAAAGTTTCAAGACCTTATCAAGAATTTATCCATACTAAAAATGTGAAAGGTGTTTATATTTCTCTGGATTATCCTAATCTTGTGGTGGTAGATAAAGAAAACGGAGGAAAATTTGACGCAGTAAATGCGGGAATAAATATTTCTAAATATCCCATATTCTGTTCAATTGATTCTGATTCTCTTCTGGAAGAAAAGTCTCTATTAAGGATATCAGAGGTTTTTTTAGAGGACAAAGAAGTTGTAGCAGCAGGAGGAATTGTAAGAGTATTGAATGGATGTAAGGTAAGAGAAGGGCGTGTTATAGAAGTACATGCTCCTACCAAAGCAGTTGAGGTTTTCCAGACAATTGAGTATACCCGTGCTTTTCTTATTGGAAGAACAACTTTAGGGAACTTAAAAGCACTTCTTCTTATCTCGGGTGCCTTTGGAATATTCAGAAAAGACCTTGCAATAAGGATAAACGGATATAGAAAAACTGTAGGTGAGGATATGGATTTTACTGTAAGACTACACCGCTACTGTATTGAGAATAAAATTCCGTTTAAAATAATTTTCATACCGGACCCAGTCTGCTGGACACAGGTACCGGATAGTTGGCGTTCCCTTATAAGGCAGAGAGACCGGTGGAGAAGAGGGCTTATTGATGTACTTTTATATAATTTCAGGATGTCATTTAATCCACGCTATAAGACTGTAGGTATGGTTGGCTTCCCGTATTTTATTCTTGTGGAATTTTTAGGACCTATTATAGAATTCATAGGATATGTTCTTATTCCAGTTCTATTGATTTTTAAACTCTTAAATACTCAGTTTGCTATTATCTTTTTCTTTGTTGCAATTCTATGGGGTATTTTTATTACAATAGGCAGTATCCTAATGGATAATCTCCTCTTCGTTAGGTATGAGTCTTTGAAGGATGTTTTTAAATTGATATTATTTGCTTTCTTTGAATTCGTTTTTTATAAAGAACTTCTTGCATTTGTTGCGTTTTTTGCTACATTTAGATTTAGAGCAAGAAAGTGGGGACATATTCCAAGAAAGAAAATGGAGAAAACTTTATGAGTAATGATACTGGGGTTCTTAAAGAGTTGGTGCAGATCCTCAAGAAAGATTTTTTTGAAAATTCTCTTTTGTTTGATATTGCTAATTTTATTCAAAATATTTTCGAAGGTAGCAATGTCATTGCAGTAGAAATTGACGATGTTAACAATCAGGCTTCTTTATACAATTCAAAAAATCCAGAATTAATTTCCCTGGAAGAACTTGATAAAAAGTTAAAAGGACTAAAATTGACCAATTTCTCAAAGAGTGGCGAGCCAGGGTATATAAAAAATGGAGATAAGGTATTAATAAGGCTTGGAAAATTTGATAAAGATTATTTTGTGATATTAAGTGGCGCAAAAGACAATGCAATGAACGAGGATTTGATTCTTACTATTCTACAACTATTAAGTTTTGTACTTTACTTAAGATCTTTAATATTCGGCCAGAAAGAAGCACTTGAAACTAATGTAGAGGAACAGGTAAAGTTAAGAAATTACTACAGAGTCCTTTTCCATGATTTAAAAACTCCTCTTTCAACCGTATCTCTGGTTTATGAACTTTTGAAAGAAAGGCTTCAGGATAATACTGATTTAATTTACCTTATCGAACAGGGGCAGTCTGCTAACAGGGAAATTATTGACACAATTGAAAAGTTCTTGGACCTTGAGAAGGTAAGCGAAAGACTCCAAATCGAAACAAAGAAAGAAGATATAAGTAAAATAATAGGTGAAATTCTTAAAAAAGTTACGCCTCTTTATATTAAAAAGAATATACACTTAGAAACGACTGGTTTAGATAAGCCCTGTATTGCAGAAATTGATCCGTTCTGGATTGAAAAAGCTTTGAAAAATATTATTGAAAATGCCTTTAAGTACAATGTAGAGAATGGGTCTGTTTTCATAGAATTGAGTTGCGCACCAAACTCTGTTGTTATAAAAGTTAGGGATACAGGTATAGGAATTCCAAAAGAAGATTTTAAAAATATCTTTGAAGAGTTTTATAGAGGAAGAAATGCTTTTATGCAACCAGGCTATGGGATTGGTCTTGCTGTTGCAAAGAGGATTATTGACGCACACGGAGGCACCATTGATATTGAAAGCGAAAAGAGTAGCGGAACAACCTTTATCATCACTATTCCAAGAGTTATATTAGCAAATAGAGGCTTTAATACAATGAAAAAGTTTTTACTTTTTGTCTTGCCAATATTAGTTATTTTTGGAAGCCTTGCTTACTTCCCAATTCTACCACAAAAGGTCTCTACTAAAAGGAATGAAGTTTTAACTGTTCTAACTCTTCAAGATGGGACAACTATAAAGTTATTAAACAATGCTTCATTTGATATAAAGAAGGTTAGCAAAAATCTATTTGGCAACAAGGGTATTATTTCTATTAGCCTAAATAAAGGGGATGCTTCTGTTTCTTCAAAGAACACAAAAGTGAGCGTTTCAACAAACTATGGCACATTCGTAGATGTTGGAACAGAATTTGATGTAGTTTCTGAAAAAGATTATTCTAACACTTCTGTATTTGATGGGAAAGTATCACTTAATAAGGTTATTAGCGAAAAAGGTTACGGTATATATGTAGATAAACATGGTTATAAAGTGCTGCAATTGCTCCACCCTGTTTACAACTTTACTTTCTTAAATGTAACCGATGGAAGTTTGCAATTCAATTGGGAGGAAATAAAAGAAGCAAGAGAATACGAAGTTATGATTGCAAAAGATCCGGAAATGACTGATATATTGAAAGTTGTGAAGACTAAACAAAACAAACTCAATATGACTCTTGAACGAGATGGATACTACTATGTAAGGATACAGGCAATTGATAATTACGGGCTTAAGGGAATACCTCTTTATGCAAAGATAGAAAATAAATTCCACTTATTGAAAGGCATAAAAGAAAGAGATTCGGGCAATTACTCTTCTGCTATGAGTGAATTCAATATATCTTTAAAGGATTACGGGTTCGATAATCCTGATGTTCTATCAGAAATTGCCTGGACTTATTATCTACAGGGTAATTATGAAAAAGCGGTTTCAATTTATGAAAACATTTTGAAGGTAAGTGAAAGACACGAGGATAAAGTCCGTCTTGCCCTTTCTTATTACCATCTTGGCGATTTTAGGGATGCAGAAGTTTTGCTTATATCTGTCTTGAAAGAGAATCCTAATAATGCTGATGCACTATGGTCTTATGCAAATGTGTTATTTGCAGAAGGTGATTTAAAGAGAGCAGAGGAACTCTGTAGAAAAACTCTGTCAATTGATGAAAAGTATCCGCTTGCAAATTACCTTTTAGGAGAAATTCTTTTGAGGAAGGGCAAGATTACAGATGCAAAAGCATATTTAGAGAAAGAGCTAAGATATTATCCTGATTGTAAGGAAGCGCGTGAACTCCTTAAGAGTATAAATATGCCTTAAATTGACTTTACAAGGTCAGTCCTGAATTTAAACTTGTCCAGGATATTTTTTACTTTTTCTGCTTCTTTCTTCGTGTCAAAAACCGCAAAAACGGTTGAGCCTGAACCTGTAAGATGGAATGTTACCTCAGCAATTGTTTCCACAACACTTTTGAATTCCCTGAACTTGTCAGATTTTTCTAAAAGCATTTTTTCAAAATCGTTATAGCAAAGTTTATCAATTGTTTTTGCATCATAATTTCCGCTACTTATAACTTCTACAAGTGTCTTTGTCTTGCTTCCATCTGAGTATTTCCCATATTCGTGGTAAAGCCTGTACATTTCTTTTGTGCTAAAGTGAAATCGTGGATGTACCAGTACAAAATACATTTCTTTAAGATTTGGTATTTCAATTATGATATCTCCAATGCCCTTTACCCATGCAGTACTTGAGTAAAGAAAGAACGGTACATCAGACCCTACAGCGCTTGCTATCTCATGCAAATCCTTCACGGAAAGTATATTTTTGTAAATGGAGTTTAAAAGTAAGAGTGCTACTGCACCATCAGCACTTCCACCACCAAGCCCGCTTCCCATAGGGATATGCTTTTCAACATATATTTCAAAATTTTCTTTAACATTTGTCTTTTTCTTGAATAGTTCAAGTGCTTTATGAACAGTTGATGTTACATTTCTTATTGATTCAGAAAAAATAATGCTATCGTCTTTACTTAGCTTTACCGAAACGACATCAAAGAGGTCTATTTTCTGGAATACAGATTCTATGGTGTGATAGTCTCCTTTTTCACCTGTAATTTCAAGTGTTAAGTTAATTTTTGCGTATGCTTTGCTTTCCATACCCCAATATTATAAAAAAGTTTGCAAATTTCTGAAATTTTACTAAAATTATCTTACCCTGGCTACAACCTCAAACACTCTTCCTTTAGTGGAAGAGAGTACCCCAAATACCTCTTTTGAGGTGGGGGTTACGAGGTGTGGCTGGGGCTTTTTTCTTCAAAGTATATTTGTGCCTCTTTCAATTCACTTTCAAAATACTTTTTTGCTTCCTTAAGTTTAATCTCGTTTCCGTAAAGTATTATTTTGAGCTTTTCACCTTGTTCAATAGGCGGATATGATGCAGTTCTTATTCCAAATTTTTTCTCAAGGTCTCTTAAGGTTTTAATGAGGTTTGCTTCTTTTTCGTTAACTTCGTATTCTATTTTGGACTCTTGTAAATCTTTTTTAAACTCATTTGCTATTATTTTAACCATCGCCTCAAATTCCTTAGGAACTCCTGGCAAGATGTAGAATGTTGTATTATCAATTTTTATCTTTTCACCAGCAGCAACCCCCACAGGGTTTTCAATTGGGGTGCTACCTGAAAGTCCTATTGCAAGTTCATCAATAAAGTTATTGTATTGGAACGCCGAAACCCTTTCAATATTTTTCTTTGCAACCTCTTTCTTCTCTGGATTTCTTATAAGTTCAATGCTGAAAGCAACCGAAAATGCTTTAAGCGTTATATCATCTGGTGTAAGCCCCAATCCCCCCGAGGTAATAACTACATCTGCGAGGTCTTTTACGCACTGTAAAGTTTTTTTGAGTTCTTCAAGGTTATCTCTTACAAATATTACAGTGCTAATCTTATTAGTTTTCCCTAAGATATTCTGAGCAATTCTAAAATTTTTATCTTCCCTTAGCCCGTCTAAAATTTCGTCACCTATTATTACAAGTGCTATTCTCATCTCATATTTACAAGATATCCGTTTTCAAGCATCCACTCGAATATCTTTGAAATCTTTGCATAAGTTCGCTCTTCGCCTATGTCTTTATAGCCGATCTCAACAAGTGTGTTATCTTCAATAAGGAAAAGATATTGAATGACTATATTTCCTCCAAATGGGGCATCCCTATTTTTATCTATGTAAAGATTAAGTATGTCGAAATGTGGAATTCTATTTGGGTCTATACGTCCTTCTTTCGAAGCGTTGTATATTTTTTCGTAGAGGACATTTGTGTCTTTAAAGTCCTTTGTCAATACCATTGCAACATCGGCATCGTATTCAATATCTCCTCCACCTGTGCAATTGAACATAGTAGGACGATTCTTACTATCTTCTGTATCAAGTTTTGCACCTTCCTTATCGAATGATGAAATTGCAAAAATTGGTGCGTTTAACTCCGTTGAGAGGTTTGCTATTGCACCTGAAACCTCATCAACCTGTTGTGCAAGGTCTTGATAAAGTATGTTTGTTGGTACCTTCTGAAGATAATCTATAAAAATGGCAACCTTGTCCGTATTGTGCTCTTGCATTACCGATAATGCGTGGCTTCTTATCTTATTAATTGTGTCTTCTCTTCTTCCCTCAATTAGATAAAGATTATTCATAAACTGCTCGACTTTTGCGTATCCATAGTTAAATCTCTCTGATAACTCTGGGTCATCAAGAATCTTTTCCGTTTCAAGAAGATAAGGTGGGATTAATGTTTCCTGGGAAAGCACTCTTAGAAATAGCACTCTTTCTGTTTGTTCATACGAGTAGTATAGGACTGGAATTTTTTCATTCAAAGCGATATTTGTTGCCAATTTAAGCATGAGGTTTGTCTTTCCTCTACGAGGAGCACCAGCAAGTGCATAGTAAAAGCCTCTTCGTGCTCCTGATAGGCTCTCATTAAGGCAACTAAATGGTTCAATCGAATACCCAAGAATTGGGTTAACATCCCCTGTCCTTGATTCAAGTTCTGCAGTAAATCGGATAAGTTGACTTCTTAAGGGAAGAATTTTTCTTTTTGTCTTTCCAGTAATTACTTCTCTCATTTCGCTTATAATATTTCCTGTGAATTCAACAAGGTCTTCTTTTTTTGCTTTTGATTCAATGTATGCTTCTATTTTTCTTGCGATATTAAGGAGCGTTTTTTCTCCTGCTCTTCGTTTTAGCGTTTCGATGTATGTAAATAGCCCTTCTAGGTTAAGAGGTTCTTCCTTCTGTATGGTCGATATTAATTCGTTCATTTTGGTTGTTAAGAAGCCGTCTTCCCGAAGCGATTCTTTTAATAATTCAATATCTATTTGAGTTGCATTTTTTGAATATTTTGAAACAATATAGTCGAAAAGCGTTCTTGCCTCGGGCATTTCAAATAAGCCTTTTTCAAGTCCCTCTGCAAGCCCCCTTGTTAAAAGGTACTTATCCTTAATAACTGTTGCAAGCACTTTTGTTTCTATTTCATCCATACGATTTCCCCTCCCTTAACTGTTGCAACTATTTCATTATCCAATAAATTATCTACCAAAATTTCATTTTTCAAAATTGCAAAATCTGCAAGATAATTCCTCCTTATAATTCCTCTATCAGGCACATAGTTATAGATTCCTGCGTATTCTGTATACGCCTTTAATGCAACGGCAAGTGGAAGACTTTCCTCCTTAAAAATAGGGTGATTTACGGAGGATTCAAGTCCTTTCAAAACTGATGCATCTTCAACAGGTGCATCAGACCCAAAGATTACAAATCCCTTTTCTTTATAAACCGTGTTAAAAGCGTAAGCATATTTAAATCTATTCATATACTTCTTGTATAACTCTACATCTCCCTTTGCGTGTATTGGCTGCATCGATGGTATAAAAGGCGTTTCTCTTAGCAATGGGATATCCTGCGGATCAATAAATTGAAGGTGCTCAATTCGGTTTAGTTTTGTAAGGTATCTAAACTTATTAAAAGCACCAAGGGCAATATGGACTGCTTCGCTTCCAATTGCATGTGCTGCAACAGATATGCCGTTTTCATTTGCCCTTTTTACAACATCTTGAAGAGCGCTTTCTTCCATAACAAGCAATCCTTTGAAAGGCATATCATTAATCATCTTTGCGGTTTGGGAACCAAGCGATCCGTCGAGAAACACCTTCAGCGCTCCGTATGTGAAATTTTCATCTCCAACACCCGTTTTTATTCCCTCTTTTATTGCTTCCTCAAGGTAATCTTTATGAATGCCTTGAACTACCCTAATTCTTCTATTCCTGAGGTAATCCTTCATATAAAAATCGAAATTTGTTACGGTCACAATGCCTCTTGATAAAAAGTAATCTTCAACTTTTTTAAGGACACTTTCATCGATTTTAATTTCCTTTATTTCCTTAACATAGTTTATTGCATTGTCCTTGAAGATACCTACAAACTCCGTGCCCAGAAAACCGAGGCTATCTTTGTCAATGTTTTCATAGTTTATTGAGGCGCTTTTAAGGAACTTTTTTGATACGAATACAGAATGCTCATCCTTACTTTGCATAAAAATTTTCCTATCGAGGTTAAAAAGGTGCTTGAATTGTTCAATAGTGATTTTGTTGAAATTCACATTGAATATGAAGGAAGTTTCGTTTTTGTTTACTTCTTTTAAAATATCATCAAAATCAAAATGTTCCCCGTTTATATGTGCTAAGGCATTTGCAATTTCTCCAATATGTGCGTGTGATTCAATAAAAGCGGGGTAAATAAATCCATCAATAGACTGTTTAACGCCTTCTTTAATTTCATTATTAGGAAGTATGTCCTTTATTCGTCCACCTTCGACTACAATTCCGTGATCTTTAAGCAGCCTATCTTCAACATACACGCCTTTTGCGATTATGTTCATCTTTTTAAAATAAATGCCTCCTCTCCTATAGTTAAATCAAGAGTATTTACATTTGGCAACTCCATTGCAGTCAAAAAAACCTGGTTTTTAATGTAATCAATTTCCTCTGCACTCAAAACTTTCCTTGATGTAATTATAACTTTAAGCGTGTAATTGTTCAGGTCGATTTTTGAGATATCAACATCCGTTAAGTATGTCTTAAGAGAGTTAGTTTCCTTTTTAAGTGCATCAAATGCTTTTGTTAATTCAATCGTCTTTACAGGCATTGGAACCGGAACATAAGTAGCATTCCCGTTTACATCGAGCACATAATAGGGGACTATAAAGGATGTATCCCCAGTTTTGTTAAATCGAAGGATGGGAAGCGAAACATCAACTGCACCAAAAAGGGTATCTACGCTATTGCCATCAACTAAAAATGACACTTTATTAATATCTCTTATTTCAGTAAGGGAGTTTACAAGAGAAAGAACAAAAAGATTTGCAATTGAACTTCCAAGCGATAGTTCATTAATTTTGCTTGACAGGTTCACAACTGCAAGCCCTCCAGATTTTAATTCGATGCCTTTTATATATTCAGGCTTTAGCAAACTCACAAGCCCTATATTCGAGCCGTAGGAGAGTTCACTAAGTATTTTCATTGCAAGTATTTCTGGTCTTGGAGAGTCCAAAATCTCTCTTTTTTCAACTGCAAGGTAATTCAAATTGGGTGTAAGGAAATATAGATATACATCCCTGAACTTTGGCAATGTTGAAGTAAGATTTGTAAGCGCCTCATTTATATTCACATACCTCAGGAATACATCGCTTTCCTTTGAATCGACGAGGATTTTTAAAGTTTTTACCCCGTTTATAGACTTGAGTGAATTTGCAAGGCTCAAAAATGCGATATATTCTTCCTTTTCACTTTTCTTTACTCCATTTGTTAAAATGTTTACGGTAAGAGTTCCATCGGAAAACTTTGCATAATCAAGGGTTAATTCTTTTGGGATAGTCGGAAAGTATGATGATACCTGCGGTGATTTAAGTGTTTCAAATACTTTTCTTGCAACGCTTTCAACAGAGCCAGTATAGTTTTGCTTTACAGGGACAAGTTCTCTCGGAATTGGGTCGTAAAAATACAAGTTCACCGAGATAGTTTCCCCCTCTTTAGATCGAATGTATATTATCCCGCTTAAAATACCCAGGACAAAGATAATCAAAACAAGCAAACTTACTAATTTTCCGTGATCTTTTTTCTTCATTACGAACTCCTTTTCATACTTATGACTCTATCAAATTCCCTTTTAAAATTTAGAAACCCGAAAAATTCGACCAAAACTGTGAAAATTATATTTACTATGAGCAATTTAAAGTCCTTCGTAAAGACAAATAGTAAAATAGGATACACAGGATAAAGGAAAAATAGGCTTACCACTTGCGACTTACTTACTAAGATGAGTATGAGGTATATTATGAGGATTGGAATGAATACATAAAACCCATCTAATTTTAGGTAAGAAAATAGCACTGTAAGATGCACACCTAAGGTAGTTGCAGCGCCTCTCCCACCCTTAAAATTAAGGAATATCGGAAACACATGTCCCAAAACTGCAAACAATCCAGAAAGGGCACCTATGTAGTAGGGAAGTTTAAATCCATAAATTGCAATTATAACCGCAAGGCTTCCTTTTAATACATCGATGAATAATACTATAAGCCCTTCAACTTTGCCAACATGGTGGAAGACATTCCCCGTACCCATATTTTTTGTGCCAATTTCTCTTATGTCCTGCCCTGTTTTTAACTTTGTTATGATGTAAGCGGCAGGAAAAGAGCCAAGCAAGTATCCAATTAAAAAACTAAACAGAATTTTCATATTTTCATTATAATACAATTGGTAAGGATTAAATAATGGAGGAGAAAGAATTAATAGAGCGCCTGAAAAAAGGAGACCGAAACGCAAAGGAAATACTTGTAAGGACAACGCAAGATTTCTTGTTTAACTCAGTCCTTCAGGTTTGCCACGACCGAGCACTTGCTGAGGATGTTGTTTTGGATGCCTACCTTTATGCCTTTAAATACATTAAAAACTTTAAAGGTGAATCCTCAATAAAAACATGGCTTTACAGAATTGCAAGAAATACTTTATACAAGCACTTAAACAGGATACAAAATGTTGAATATAGGGATGACGTAAGCAAATTGAAGGATGAGAAAGCATCTTTTCTTGAAAGCGACACAAAAGAATTGCTATACGAGGCTTTAGAGAAACTTGATATTGATGAAAGGGAGATTATAACATTAGTCGATGTTGAGGGACTTTCTTACGAAGAAGTTTCTGAAATTTTAGGTGTGCCTCTGGGAACGGTTAAGTCGAGACTTGCAAGAGTAAGAGACAAGTTGCGGGCTATTTTAAAAGATATGGGATATTTTTAAAAATATGGAACTTTTTTATAATTTTGAGTATCTAATTAGCGATGAAAGAGAAAATTAACGAATACCTGGATAACAGGGTAAAAAAAGAAGAAGTTGAAGACATCCTCAAGGACAAGGAATACGCTTCCTATTATGAAGACCTCAAGAAAATGAAAGAAGGCTTGAGGGAATTAAGAGTAGAGACACCCGATTTTGTAAGTAAATTGGGGCTTGTTGAAAGGAAGCAAACCTTCTTTAGATACTCATTTGCCTTTGCAGCGGTTTTAATTATTGTTTTTGGCGTTGTATTTTCAAGGAACCTGATATTGACGAAACAACTTGCACACAATCAAACAACGGTAACAAGGGAGTTTAAAGGTCCGCAATACCTGATGACTAATCAGATACCTCAAATTAAAGTTAAGATTAGCGGAGAATCCAAAGATGCTCTTATAGAGAAATTAAAACATATTGCAAACCTCAAGGAAGTAGATGAAGTAAACTCTGTGTATGTATTCGAAATCGAGGGTAGCAAAGTTAACGACTTCATAAACACCATAAAGACTTTTAGTGGCGCAGATATTCTCGAAGACACCCTGAGCAACGCTAATATAGATTCAAATGCTTCATATGAAGTAAAAGTTATCTTAGAAACAAAGTAGGCTTCTTGTAATTATCAAATACACGAACAAAAAAGTCGATAATTTTTAATTTTTCTTTATTTGTCCTACAATATATTGACTGAGATGGGGTTTTGTATAAAATACTCTAAAAAACAGGAGGTAAGGAAAAAATGAAGAAAGTATTAGCGTTATTTTTAGTGCTTTTGCTTTTAGTACCGCTCTTTTCTGGCTGTGCAAAAAAGGAGAGTGTGCTACGGGTTGGGACTTCTGCTGACTATCCACCTTTTGAGTATGTTGATGAGAAGACAAAGGAATTTGTTGGTTTTGACCTTGACCTTATGAGGCTTTTGGGAAAGAAGATGGGTTACGATAAAGTAGAGATTGTAAATATGGACTTTGATACTATCATCCCATCGCTTCAGGCTGACAAAATTGATGTAGGAGCCGCATGCATAACAATTACAGATGAAAGGCTTCAACAGGCAGATGCAGTGCCCTATCTTTCAACAGGACAGGTAATGATTGTAAAGAAAGATTCCACTTTTGAGCCAAAGACATTCGAGGACTTAAGCGGACACAAAATTGGAGTTCAGAAAGGGACTACAGGTGAAGAGGCGATTGACAAGGCAATTGCTGATGGCAAAATTAAGAATGCAAATGTAATGAGATATACTTCAGCTGTCCTTGCAATAACAGACCTGCAAAACGGCAATGTTGATGTCGTTGTAACTGATGCACCTGTTGCAACCTACTACACTCAAAAGCAGGAATTCAAGGTAACAGGCGAACTTACAAAAGAGGAAGCAGGGCTTTTCGTAAAGAAAGGGAACACAGAACTCAAATCAAAACTCGAAAAAGCCCTTTCAGAGGTTAAAGGGACACAGGATTGGACAGACCTTATAAACAAATACTTTGGCGGGTAATTTTGCAGGATGATTTTTGATATAAGCGTTTTAAACCTTTCGAACATACTTTATGTGTTGAAGGGGATATTCTGGACAATTTTCCTTACATTCGTAAGTATTGGTTTGGGATTGGTTTTGGGAAGCATCCTTGCATTTGGGGAGGTATATTTGCCTCCCCCGTTTTCTTATTTCTTTAGAGCTGTTGGTGAAATTTTAAGAGGGATTCCTTTAATGCTTCTATTCCTTCTTCTTTATTTTGGATTTAACCTTGGTATGGCACTGTCTGCAATTTTAGGGCTTGGGCTTAGAAGTGCTTCTTACCAGGGGCAGATATTCAGGAGTTCCCTTGAAGCAATAAGCGCAGGGCAATTACATGCAGGGCTATCTTTAGGGATGACAAAGTTTCAGGTCTTTAAGGAGATTTTAGTTCCGCAAGCTATAAGAATAATGATTCCTGGCTGGACAAACGAGTTTATAACAGTCCTAAAGGACACTTCAATTGCCTTTGTGCTTGGTGTAATGGATATAATGACGAGAGCAGACTTTATTGCCCGTTCTGTTGGAAGGTATCTTGAAATCTACATTTTTATAGCGCTTGTTTACTTTGTCCTCGTGAAAATTTCGATGAGCAGCCTTAACAACTTATATGAGAGAATTCGAATTCCAGGTTTAGGAGAAAAAAGATGAAAGAAGTTTTAAGAGTTGAGAATTTGAAAAAGTCCTATCACAAAAACGAGGTTTTGAAAGGCGTAAGTTTTTCCATAAACGAAGGAGAGACAAAAGTAATTATTGGTCCAAGCGGTGGCGGAAAAAGCACACTTCTATACTGCATTAACTATCTTCAAAAGCCGGATTCTGGGGAAATCTATCTCGACTCTGAACTTATAACTCCAAAAAATATATACGAAGCAAGAAAGAAAATAGGATTTGTCTTTCAGTATTTCAATTTATTTATGCACCTTACTGCACTTGACAATGTGATGATAGGTCTTACAAAGGTGAAAAAGCTTCCCAAAGATGAGGCACTGAAAATAGCAAAGGATTCCCTTCTTCTTGTTGGCATAAAAGAGGACCTGTGGAGCCACTATCCAGCGCAACTTTCAGGAGGACAACAGCAGAGGGTTGCTATAGCGAGAGCTATTGCAATGAACCCAAGGATTATCCTTTTTGACGAACCGACATCTGCACTCGATGTTGAACTCATAGGAGAAGTCTTACAGGCGATGAAGACACTTGCAGACAAAGGGATGACCATGCTCATAGTGACTCACGAATTGGAATTTGCAAGGAATGTTGCACATGAGATTATGTTCCTTGAATCCGGAGTAATCGTTGAGAAAGGGACACCTAAAGAGATTATCGAAAACCCAAAGTCTGAAAGATTGAGAAAATTCTTAAGCAAGATCGCAAGGGGAGAAGAATGAGTAATTTTACGCTTATTTTGGTTAAGTACAAAGACTTCTGGATTATGGGTCTTAAATACACGATGTGGATAACTGTTGCATCAATTCTTATAGGGATTGTGCTTGGACTTCTTTTTGCAGTGATGCGTATTTATGGAAATAGATTCTTAAAGGCAGTTGCAGTTGCCTACATTGACATCATAAGAGGCACACCTATGATAGTGCAGTTGTTTATACTTTATTATGGGCTTTCTTCTACTGGTCTTGTAAAACTAACACCGATGCAAGCTGCAATAATTGGAATGGGTCTTAATAGTGGTGCATATCAAGCAGAGTATTTTAGAACTGCTTTTCTTGCAATACCAACAGGGCAAACTGAAGCAGCGCTCTCATTAGGAATGACACGCTTTCAACTTATTTTTGATATCCTTCTTCCACAGGTAGTACGCATTGTTCTTCCATCGTGGACAAATGAACTTATAGCGCTTACTCAATATTCAAGCCTTGCAATGGTTTTAACCGTTATGGAACTTACTGCTGTTTCGAAATATGTTGGAAGCAAAACCTTCCTTTATATCCAAGCGTTTTCGGTTGCAGGTCTCATATATCTTATTGTTTCGGTTGTCCTAACACGTCTTATGGTATATTTTGAAAATAGACTTTCTATTCCTGGTGTCTCTGCACAGAAATTGAGAATTTAATAGTTTACCCTTTCGTTTTTCTTTATACGCTCTAAGGCATAATCGAGAATATCTTTTATGAGGTCTCTATAATCTTTTCCGAGCATGCGGTACATTCTGGGGAAGTCTGAATGTTCTTTTTCAAGCCCAACAATTGCATTTACTTCAATAAAATATGGCGTAAAGTTCTTGTCAACTCTCACATCAAAGCGTGCAATATCACGAAGTTGTAAAATTTCAAAAGCCTTGATAGCCATTTCTTGAATTTTCAGGTTTACTTCTTCAGTAAATCTTGCAGGCAAGTAATAATTTGCTTTTTCTGAATAGTTTGTCTTAAAAGTGAAAGTTTGAATGCCATTTGTAGCGTTAAATTCACGCTTGTTTAAAGGAGAAAAGTCAATTTCCATTGGAGGAAGTGCCTTTGGTGGAAAGTTTCCCATAACGCCTACAGTCACTTCTGTTCCATCAATAAACTCTTCAATCATAATGGGACGGTTGACAAGTCTTTCTTTTAGTTTTAACACTACTTTATCAACCTCGTCCTTTGAGTAGCAAATTGATTTTGACTTAATTCCAATGCTTGCGCCTTCGAATACGGGCTTTACGATAACAGGAAATTTATCAATAGGTGCAATTTCGTCTTTAACGGAGTTTATAACCTGATATAGTTTTGGCACATTTATGCCCACACTTTGAAGGATGAGTTTTGTAAAGACTTTATTGACTGCAACAAGCGTTCCTTGAACGCCCGAGCCTGTGTATGGAATTTTTAGTTCGTCAAGCAAAGCAGGCACAAAGGATTCTCCAAAGACCCCGTATCTTCCTTCTGCCATATTAAAGACGATTTGAGGTTTGTCGATTTTAAGCAGGTAGAAAAGTGTTTCTGAGTCGGCTTCGTAAAGTTTGACCCTGTGTCCCAGAGATTCGAGTGCTAATTTAACATCCTCGATTGTTTGAGGGCTGTCAAATACAGAGTCCCTTTCAGAAAATGTCTTTCTCAGGTTAAAAGTTATCCCAATTTTCATTTTAACGCTGTGATTTTACAAAAATTTTATTAAAAATCAAGATACCCTTGTTGTCTATTTTGCATTACCGAAACATAAACTGAAGAGAAGTCATGTTTTGTTCCACTTAACTTTTTCAAAGTCGTCCCTCGCTTTGCTCTGCATGACCCCAACGCCGTCACCCCGAGCCGTCTTTGCGAGGGGTCTCCTCCGTTCCCTCTGTCACCCCGAACGCAGTGAGGAGTCTCCAATTCAATTGAGGGGGTTGGACATCACCCCCTCAAAACTCCCCCGAGAAAATATAAACGGAGGAGATTTCTCACTTCGTTCGGAATGACACAAAAAAAGAAAGACGGCTCGTCAGCATGACAAAGAAAATGTTTGTAGCTTTTTAAGGGATTTATTGACATTTACGATTAATTACCGTAGACATTCGAAATTAACCCTGCTTTACTAAGTAATTTTATGGTATAATTTTACTATGAAAAAAATAATTGTTGTATTCTTGGTAATGACTTTGTTATCGCTTTCTTACGTTGTAAAAGCAGTAGATACGGGCACTTATAAAATTGTTGTTGATAAGTCATATAAACTTCTATTTCTTTATGAAGGTGGTAAAATTTCAAAAGTCTTCCCTGTTTGTGTAGGTGAACATACGCCCGACAAGGAAACCCCCGCAGGCCTATATAAAATTATTAATAAGTCATTCGATCCTGTTTGGTATTTTGAGGGAAAAGTTTACCAACCTTATAAAATAGACAAGAATAATGGTCTTGGGATGGTATGGATGGGCTGGAATCTTCCTTCTTATGGGCTTCACGGAACAAATGAGCCATTTTCAATTGGCTTTGCAAATTCTCATGGCTGTGTGAGGATGGAAAACAAGGATGCACTCTTTATAGCAAAGACAATCCCCCTTGGAACAGAAATTGAAGTGCGTGAGGGCAATCAATCAACTAACCTTGCAACTCACCTTGAGGCAATAAATGTCCTTTATGCAACAAATACTGTATTAAACGGGACAAAATAAGGAGGGCTGTATGATTGTCGAATTTGAAGGCAAGAAACCAAAAATTTCAGAGGGTGCTTTTATATTTGAAACGGCTATCATCATTGGCGATGTCGAAGTTGAAGAAGGCGTAAGTATATGGTATGGTGCAGTTTTAAGAGGCGACATCGGTAAAATTATCGTAAAGAGAAATTCAAATATACAGGATAATGCAGTCTTGCATGTTGACGAAAATGGTCTTTGCATAATTGGTGAGAATGTCACAGTTGGACACAACGCAATCATCCACTCTGCAAATATTGGAGACAATACGCTTATTGGAATGGGTGCAACGATTCTTTCAAATGCAAAAATAGGGAAAAACTGTATTATTGGTGCGCAGGCACTTGTGCTTGAGAATGCAACCTTTGAAGATAATTCGCTTATAGTAGGAGTCCCTGCAAAGGCTGTAAGAAAAGTTTCCAAGGAAGAAGAGGCGCATCTT
>JAEMPV010000058.1 GCA_022759145.1 Caldisericum sp. | reverse complement strand
ACCTCATAGGTCGTGTTTTAGGCAATTTATATCCCATATAGTTCAGATAAAACGTGTAGCGTTTAACTTTGCCTGTGCACTCTCTTCCTATTTATATCCCATATAGTTCAGATAAAACCAAAATATTATTGTAACAGTTTTCAATGTAAAATAAAACTCATCAACAGCAAACTATTTCAAGCACCAGGGTCACATAAAAAATGTCTAAGAATTATCTTATATGCATTAAACCACCGATGAGTCTTTTTATTTACAAAATATTTCCATGTAAACACATTATAAATAAATGATTTGTCGAAAAAGCCACCAAAAACACCTTCGCTGCAATTACAAAAAGTTTCCGGTAATTTCTTTCTCAACACCAAGCACATCCTTTTTAAAGTTTAACCTGTTTTCAAGTCGATAAAAGTAAACCGAGTCTTTCGATAAGTCAATTGCTTTACTTAATTCCATTTTGCATCTTTCAAGTTTGGACTCTGTTATATCGCCCTCAAATACAGAATTTTGAACCCAGTGAAAATATTTCTTTAATATTTTTCTTGCCTTGTTAACCCTGTCTTCCTCAACATCATAAACCACTATTAAATATGGCATAATTACCACCATGCCTTAAATGGAACATATACTTCATCGCTTAAAAAGTGCTTAATCAATTTATAACATTCAAGTCTTATTAGTTGTTTATATGAAACATTCCTTTTCAACTTTCTGTGTTTTATAGTAGTATTTAGCTTTTGGTCAATTTCTTTGATAAACTTTTTTCTTCCATTTTCTGTTAAATAGCAAAAATTTAGATCCTCTTCAAAGTCATCTTCGTTCAACATATTATTATTTACTAACTTGAAAATAACAGGATCCACAATGAGAGGCTTAAAAATCTCCGCAATGTCAAGGCTTAACGAATATCTCTTTTCTCCAGGTTCGTGAAGATAGCTTATAGTTGGATTAAGTTGCGTAAGATAAATCTGCGTTAAAACAATCGAATAAATAATAGAGTTTCCAAATGATATCAGTGCATTTATGGGATTTGTTGGTGGTCTTTTTTCTCTCTTAACAAAAGAAAAGTTGTTTTTTAATATTACATTGAACGCCTGATAATATGCATCTCTTGCTCTCCCTTCACAGCCCATTAGTTCGGGGATTGACTTTGTATTATAGGCATTCGACAACTCTGTTTTCAATACCTCAACAAACTTTTCTGTTCCCTCATATTCTCTTAAGTTTCTTTGCATATGAAAAATTGCCCCTTCAATAAAAGAAATTGCAATGTATTGCCTTTTAATTTGATCAATATAAAACTCAACTTGTTTTACTGTAAGATTTCCGGAGATATTTTTCTCACGTGGCATAAAACTTCCTGAGTAAAAGCCATAATAGTTATAAAAATGAATTGGTATATTCTGCTGAGACAAAAAGTTCAGAAATTTCGTATTTAAGTCGACTTCACCAAAAATATGTAATGATTCTACATCTTCAATAGGTATAGATTTCTTTATATTATCTTCGACTTCTACATAAATTGTGTTTTCTTTTCTTGAAAGTCTTCCACTTGAAAAAATGTAATATGGTTTACTCATAGTTTAACTCCAGCAAAGTTCGTAGTAAGCGCATTTCGAGCAGTAAGGTTTTTTCTCAGCCTTTGGAGGTCGGTCAAGATTTAAAACCTCTTTGATCTTTATTAGATCGTTCTCAACTTCTTTTTCAAGTTCCTCTGTCAAGATAATTTCTTCTCGCTTCTTCATCTTTGGATAATTTATAACCCCAATTTTATGAACACCATTCTTTTTAAGATAATAAAGATAGTACAGGATTTGTGCTCTGTCGGCTTCTTTTAATTTATCAGAATATTTTATCTCTCTTACTGTATCCGCATCAAGCAAATCAATCTGGATAAGGTCATCAATCAAAACATCTCTTTTCTTCTCTTTCGGATATGAATAATCTTGAAGGAGCGCACCTAAAAGAACTTTATCGGATGTATTTTCCATACCTATTCCTCTATCAAAAAACCAAAGTTTTCTCTTACACACATGAAGATAGTTTACCTTTAGTCCTGTTATTCTTAATTTATCAAAAGCATCGTCTTTTTCCATAATTAAATAATGTTTGAAAAATCATCGAGTTCTGCCTTTTCAAATGTTACACCCAGGTCATAATCATATTTTGTCCTAAAGGCATAGATTCTGTGCTTTTCCGAAATTGGATAAATGTCGTCTCTATTAAATCTATAGGCAGGAATACTAACAATAAAGTCATTTATAATCTTCAGTTCCTTCAATCTTTCTACAAGTTGAATTTTTTTATCACTGATTTTATCAATAGCACTATCAATCATTTCCTTATTTGCGTAATATACACTTTCAGGAATAACAGAAATATTTGCAATGTCTCTAAAAAGCCTCTGAGCCTCGCCTCTTTCATCGACTTCAAACCCATTATCGAGCAAGTCATAAGCATATTTGAACTTTTTAAAATATTCCGTCGATTTGATTTTGTTTAAATCATACACCTCATTTATCATTTCATTTTTCAATTCTTCTGTGAGAATTTTTCCGTTATAGTTTTTCAAGATTCCCTCTGTGAAATCAACGATTTCTTTATCGTATATTTTATATTTATCAGACGGTTTATTGGTTGCAATTACTATATTGGGCGGTTCTGCTTCGTTTATTATCCTTCCATTTCTTCTGTATATTCTTCCCATTCGCTGTATTAGAGAGTCAAGGGTTGCAATCTCTGTAAAAAGTATATCATAATCAATATCAAGCGAGGCTTCGACTAACTGAGTTGTTATCCAGATAACTGCGCCATTGCCCTTATAGTCATTTTGTATCTCTGATTCTTTTATTTTTCTATCCTTCTGGACAAATAAAGAATGGAGGAGTTTAACATTTCCAAGATATTTTAACTGGTTGTATAAATCTTGAGCTTTTTTTACAGTATTTGCTATTACAAGAACTTTTTCACCTTTTTTATATGAAGCCTCTATTTCATTTAATAATTCATCAATTTCTGAATCCTTTATTTCAACTTTATGCTTCTTTTCTCTATTAAAAACAGGTTCAAGAACTTT
>JAEMPV010000057.1 GCA_022759145.1 Caldisericum sp. | reverse complement strand
TAAATAAGCTCATAGTGAGAGCATTCTAAAAAAGTAGATTTAATTGTCCATCATTAATTTTTAGAGCAAAATCAATGTTAGTATATGGAGCTCCATTTTTATCAGGAAAAGCCCATAAATGGAATTTTCTTTGTAAATTAAAAGTTTGTTCCCATGGGGAGGAGAAATAAATCTTTATGCCATTTAACAATCATTTTACCAAGTTTTATTTTAGTTTCTTTAGTAGATCTAGCTACTATTGCCATTTGCGTTGCGCCTAATAAAACATCACAAAATTGAAGTAAAATATTTTTTGAAGAATCTTCTATTTCTAATCTTTCTATTTTAACTATAGGATATTTCTTTCCTTCCAAACGATTTAAATATGAATCTAATTGAGCACGGTAAGGTATGTATTCTTCAAAATTATCAATCCAACCTTCTTCAGGACGTCTCATTCGGAACTTTGCATCAGATATAAAAACTATAGAAAGTTCATCTAAATTTTCTGGACCAAGTAGCCACGCTATTGCTCCCTTTAATGCCATTGCTGTAAATCTATTATAAGCGTGATATTCTTTAGAAAATCTTGAATGATCATAGGCTGGAGAGAAACGATCAACTGCTAAAGCACTAAATTTTGCATAATCAGAAAGTCCTTCTTCAAAAGCCTTAAGCCAATTTAGTGCTATGCGCGCCTTTGGTCCATATTCTCCTTGAAATTTTTTGGGTAAGCGTGAAAAATGAATTTCACCTTTATAATTTTCTTTTTCTAACAAGTAGTTAAGTGCTTGTTCTACCTTTTGTAAATATTCTGCTTGTACGAATAGTAATCCAATTATAAACCATCTTTTATTTGGAATGCTTTCATCATGAAAAACACAATATGTTGCTTTACGTTCAATAATATTTTCAAATAAATCTTTTTCTTTTTTCACTTTACTTTAGTCTACAGTTCGCCGCGGAAGGCTTTTTCTAAGATGGATTGTTCTAAGAGTTTAATTTCTTCTTCTGTTCTGGTTTGAACTTCTTTAAGCTCTTGTATCTTTTCATGCACTTCCTGTAAGTAATTAGCTATGCGTTTTTGTTCATCAAGGGGTGGGAGTGGGATGAGAGCATTTAAAACATCTTCTTGCTTCAATCTTTGTCTACTGCTTGTTGCTCCAGTAACACCAACCTGAAATTGAGAAAGGAAAACTTTGCTCAAAAGACATAATCCCAGATAATCTAAGTCTATCAAATGCGTATGAGGTCTTAAAGCCAAAAATTCAGTAGATGCCAACATTGGTAAGTCTGTAATACTTTCATCGCTTTTTATAACCCATGCCCTAGGAATTCTTGGATTAAGTTTCGAAAATAAACATATGTTAGGTTTAATTTTAAGCTTTGAACTTCCTATTTCAGATCCTTTCCGGAGTTCTGGTTGCTTATTGTTATCATAAGCAGGTATACTAAATAATAAAAATTCTTGGTGTGGATAGCGCCGCGGATCCATTGTTTGCCACTCATAAGTACACACTTCCCCCAGCCTCACCCAACGCCAGCCATTGGGAAGTTTATATGGTCCATCAATCATAGCCACTACCTAAGGAAATTCTTTATATCCCCAACCATAATAACTTGTTCTAGTTGGCGGTTTATATAATCTCTTTTCAATATAACACCATCCTGGATAATTTGGATTTTTACCTTTTTTCCACCAAGAATAAATATGTCTTGCAACAAAATCTGCTATTTGAAGACCTAAAGAATTTTGGCTATCACAAAAATAGAATTCAATAATACGATCAAGTTGTAATCGGAATTCAAGAAAATTAGAAATTTTTATTTGAGAACCTTCAATAAGAAGTTCACTAACAAATTTCCTCTGATCTTGTTCAATTCTTCTATTAAAATCAATAACAACTAATCCTAATTCATTTTGATCGTTTAATAAACCTTGGACTCTTTCTAAAAGAAATCTTAATGCTAAATACTCAGGATTTTCTGGTTCAAAATATTGTGTAATATGCCTTTTTTTATCTATACATACTGCAAAATAAATTACATTGTCATGATCCATATATATTTTACGCACTTCGTCACGTAGATCAAAATAATGTCGCCAAATTCCCTCACCCCTATCTACTTCTTTTGCCTTAATCTCTTCACCTTTCCCTAATTTTGAAATATCTATTCCTGTAATATTCAATTGTTTAAGTTTATTTATAATACTATCATAAACAGATTGTATACAATTTTCTTTTATCGCAACACCTGAAACAACATACACAGGCTGTTCATTCAAATCATTCAAATTTACATTAGACCAACCTGGAGTATATCCTGCTTCATCAACAAAAATTAAATACATAAGCACCCTCCATATTGTATTTATAAATTTCTATCTATTATTCCCCAAAATCTCATTAAGCTCATCAAGAGTATCTAAAATTTCTCTTTCTCTTTCTAATAAGCTTGAAAGAATTTCAACAGGAGATGGCAAGGCTACAGCTTCTTTTCTGTTTGGATTTCTTGGGCTAAGGTCATACCCTTTAGCTTTGATTTCTTCAACAGGGACTATCCATGAGCGTTCTGAGAGGCAAGCTTCACGTGGTCCTTCGCCTTTGCGATAAGCTAACCAAGCTTTATAAAGCTCCCGAGCCTCATTAAAATGCTCATCTTTGATGGGATTAGTTTTACTAAATTTTTTTAGTCCCTCTGGTAAAGGTAGTTCATAATACCAAATCTCCTTCGTGGGTCCGGGTCGTTCAAAGAAGATTAGAGCGGTCTTAACATCTGAATAAGGAGCAAAAGTTCCTAGAGGAAGACTAACTATAGTGTGAAGGTTGAATTGTTCTAAAAGTTCTTTTTTAACAGAAGCAAAGGCTCCTCCGCTGAAAAGCGTTCCTTCCGGGACAACCATCCCGCAGCGAGCCCCATCTTTTGGTTTGAGTTTTTTCATAATATGTTGTAAGAAAAGAAGCTCTGTCCTTGAAGATTTAATAGGGAAATTTGACTGAATATGCTTTCCTTCCTTTCCTCCAAAAGGAGGATTGGTAAGGATAACATCATAACGCTCAGAAGGATTACGGATATTTTCTTCTAAGGTATTTTTTCTAATTACTCGAGGAGCGGTTATACCGTGCAAAACCATGTTCATTAAACCAAGAAGGGCAGGAATAGGCTTCTTTTCCTGACCGTAAAAGGTGCGCTCCTGAAGGATTTTATGGTCTTCCAAGGTTTTTTCGTATCTTTTCATCCATAAATAAGCTTGCACTAAAAAGCCACAACTTCCGCAAGCTGGGTCGTAGACAGTTTCTCCAATTTTTGGGTCAACAACTTCCACCACAAAGCGAACAACTGGACGGGGTGTGTAAAACTCTCCAGCAAGCTGGTTCTCATTGCCAAGCCGCCGTAAAAGTTCTTCATACACCTGAGAGACAGTGAAAATGTCATCCTGGTTGTGAAAGTCTATTTTATCAATAATTTGAAGCACTTCCTTGAGATTATATCCAGAGGCACAAACTATAACATTGCGTTCAGCAAAAATACTCCGTATAGTATCCCTTAAAGGGTCTCCTCCAAGACTTTGCAAATAGGGGATAAGTCTTCCGTGGACAAACTCAAGAAGCTTATCGGCAGGCCAATCTTTGGTTGCCCAGGCGCTCCAGCGTAAGTCTCCGTCTAAAATTCGTTCATATGTTCTTCCTGCGAGCTTGGCTTGTGCTTCCCATTCCTCTTCTTGAGCATCAAGAAACTTGAGAAAAAGAAGCCAAGATAAGTGCTCAATGTATTCCATGGCACCAGTGCAATTGTTATCACTACGGAGGATATCGCAGGCTCTCCAGATCTCATTAGCAAGAGTTTCCCGAGTTTGTCCATTCATATAGTCCTCCTTTTATTTTACGATAAAGGTTCTTCTATATAAATTTTC
>JAEMPV010000056.1 GCA_022759145.1 Caldisericum sp. | reverse complement strand
GGAATCTCTATATGATTATTCTGCAGAGGCTTTGGATTTTTGTGATAGTATTGAGGGTGGGAAGGAGAGGTTAAAAGGTCTTATAATTTTTTTGAACAGCCCCAGAGGTTACCCCTTGACAATGGACATAGAACATCTTAAGTCTTTACACAATTAATGAAACACTACCTTCAATCTTGAAGGAGATAAATAAAAAATTACACTTTTAAAAAAAATTTAAGAGATCTGAGCTTTATACAACAAAAAATATGAAATTGAAATGAGATAAAATTTGTACTAGGTAGGTGAATGAGGAGATGAGATAATGTCCGAGTATATCGGATGGCGAGCAACGCAGGGGCCCTCAGATATTAATAAACTAATCGCTGAATTTCAAGAAGCCTTAGATGATGAAATAGAAGCTTTAAAAAAAGGACAGGGTGGACAAAAGATTTTTATAGAAAATGGTAAACTTATAGACCGTCTTTCTGAAAAGTTTTTGTATCGGTTCTATGTGGAGCTAGAACGAACAATACCTGAAGATACACCATGTCAAGTCATTATTGGACCTGAAATTATCACGGCTCATATCGTTTCTGTTGATCCTAATGAAATTGTATTGGCATTAAATAAGAACTTTGGGCCATTTATTTCTCAAGCAATCATTCAAATAGCACCTTGGTTTCTTCTTGAACAATTAAAAACAAGGCTTGAAGAAGTTAGCCAAAATAAATTACAAGGATTCAATGTTCAAAATGCCTTAAAACTCTTTGGTTTTGTAAAACCAAAGCTAATAAAGGCAATAGCAAACCAGAATTTTAACGAAACAAAAATAAATTTAAATCCGAGACAAAAGGATGCTCTTTCAAAAGCTCTTTCACAGGAAATAACATTCATTTGGGGTCCACCTGGAACTGGTAAAACAAGAACTATCGCTGCAATAATAGAAAAATTTGTTGAAATGAACAAAGTGATGCTTTTGACAGCACATACCAATGCAGCAATAGATGAAGCACTATTGAAGCTCGTAGAAATCCTTTCTAATAAGGAGCTGTTAGAAGAGGGGAAAATAATTCGTTATGGAATACCAACCCGAAATGATCCTGTTTTTAATAAAATAGCTTTTGACGAAATTTTAGCTCGAAAAAGAGAGTTGCTTATTAAAGAAAAAGAAGCTCTTGAGACGGAAATTGAAAATTTAAAACAGTCATATCGTTTGTTTGAAAAACTTATCATGTTATGTGATAAACTTACTCAGATAATAGAAAAAGAAACATCTTTGCAAAAAGATATTGAAGAAATTGAAAAATCGATTTTAGAATTGGAAAGACAATTACGTGATGTTAAGGAAAATTTAAAACATTTAGAAAAACAGTTAGAAAAGGCTAAAAATACATTTTTCTTAATTCGTTTTTTTACAGGACTTGATCCGAAACAAATAGAACAAAAAATCATTGAAGAACAAAAGAAAGAACAAGAACTTCTTACAAAAAAGGCTGGATTAGTAGCACATGTTAAGAAACTTGAAGAAAAGAGGTCTTCTCTCCGAAAAGAATTTGAAGAACTTAAGGAAAGAATTGAACAACTTTTTAGAGAAGCTGAAGTAGAAGATTGCAAGGAAGCTCAAGCAAAATTTAAAACACTGGATACTAAACTACAGGAACTAAAACAGAAAATAAGCATTATCCAAGCAAAGATAGAAAACTTGCCTCGTGAAATTTTAGACAACTGTCTTGTAGTGGGAGCAACCTTATCAAAGCTTGTTCTCGATCCTTTTCTTTACAAACGTAACTATGCAGTAATGGTTTTAGACGAAGCCAGTATGGCACCTCTCCCTGCTATTTTTTTTACATCAGGGCTAATAACAGAAAGGTTTATAGTTACAGGAGATTTTAGACAGCTCCCTCCGATAGCCATTACTGATACTGATATGTCAAAAAAATGGTTAAAAAGAGATATTTTTGAGCAAGCTGGTATCGTAGATAGATATGAATCAGGATTAACAGATGAACGGCTTGTAAAGCTCACTATGCAACACCGGATGCACCCTGCTATTGTTGAAATTATTAATGCCAAGATGTACGGCGGTGAACTTGAAACCAGCGAAGAAACACTTACTAAAACTTCAGAAATAGTTGCGAAAGAACCTTTTTCTGATTTTTCGTTAATTTTTTGTGATACTTCACAAATTAATCCTTGGTGCTCTAGACCTTGGGGGTCACAATCACATTTTAACGTATATCAGGCTGTTTTATGTTGTAGAATTGCTCAAGGGGCGGTTGAAGCAGGTATTAAAAGAGTAGGAATTATTACTCCTTATGCAGCACAAGCAAAATTGATTGCTACAATACTAAAAAATACAGGATTAATTGAAAATGTACGGGTAGCTACTGTGCATAGGTTTCAAGGAGGAGAAGAAGATATAATAATTTTTGATGCTGTAGATGGACCGCCACTTCGAAATCCTGGAAAGTTTCTTTACGGTTCATTCCCAGGAAACGGACAAACAGCATCTGAAGCTAGTAAACTTATTAACGTTGCAGTCACTAGAGCCAAAGGGAAGCTCATCTTGGTCGCTAATTATTCATTTTTTTTACAAAGGATGAATAAGGACGATGCCTTACTTTACGTTCTTAACTTTATCTATCAAAACGGGAAAATTGTTGATTCTCGAGATATCCTTCCTTCTTACTTTAACGAGTCGATCTTGATCAGACACCCATACGTTCAACAAATATCTGAACTTAAACATTGGGAAATATGGAAGGAAGGTCAATTTTATGAACAATTTTTAAAGGACCTTGTCCAAGCAGAGAAGAAAGTAATCATTTTTAGTCCCTTTCTTGCACAAAAGCGGGTGGCAAATTTGGGGGACATATTCCGTTATCTTATTGATAAAGGCGTAGCTTTGTATGTTATAACCAGGCCAGCAACAGAAAAGAAAAAAGACCCCGAACTTGTAGATTTATATAAATACTTGAAAGAAATAGGAGTGAAATTAATCTATCGCGAGAAACTTCACGAAAAAGTCGCTTTCATTGATGATAAAGTTTGTTGGCTTGGAAGTCTCAATATTCTCTCACATAGCGAAACGTCTGAATTCATGCTTTCGATCAGGGCTAAGGAAGTTATCACACAACTTTACCAGTTCTTCGGTGTTGATGCTATTATAGGTACGGAAGAAAAGCAGAACAAAACACACAGCATTTGGGAGAGCTTACAGAAAGAAATTATAACCTTGATGCAAAATCCCTTATGCCCAAAATGCGGAGCTTCGGTTGTGTTGCGTTGTAGTAAGTACGGAATCTTTTTGGGCTGTGAACGACACAGCCAAACTCGTTGTCAAGGAAAAGTGAATATACCGCCTAAAATAATTGAAGATGCAGTAAAAAAATTAAAAATAAAATGCCCACATTGTAAAGAAGGTTTTATGCGTTATTGTATGGGTAGCAAAGGCCCATTTTTAGGGTGTGATAAATATCCAGAATGTCAATATACCATCGATCTGAAATATAACAAACAAAAATTTGATTCATAACTTCCTCTCCATTAAAACTTAGTTTCCACAATTAATAAAAACGTTTTAAAAATAATTAAAACTCAAGCAACTCAAAAAACCTCCGTGTATCCTGAGCAAGCGCCTGGTATAGATTAAGGTTGAAGTTATGTTTCTATGTCCAAGCCAGGCTCTTACAATCGTAATAGGGACT